>CALHZE010000150.1 GCA_938040915.1 uncultured Bacteroidia bacterium
TGTCTACGCCGTTCGCCTTCAGCTCCTTGAGCTCGTATTTAGCCTCATCCTCGGGCGTAGCCACCACCGTCAGCTCCGTATCCTTCGCCACGGTCTTGAGTGCCTCTTCCGTGTACCCTTCGATGGAGATCGTCCCGTTCGCGCCCTGCGTGAGCGTTACCTTGTACGCTGTAGGCTCATTCCCCCCCTTCTTCCCAAACACTGCAGTTACCTCGGTGTCGGCTGTTACCGTGAACTTCTTGTCTGCCATAATGTCTACGCCGTTCGCCTTCAGCTCCTTGAGCTCGTATTTAGCCTCATCCTCGGGTGTCGCCACCACCGTCAGCTCCGTATCCTTCGCCACGGTCTTGAGCGCCTCTGGCGAGTAACCCGCGATGGAGATCGTCCCGTGCGCGCCCTGCGTGAGCGTGACCTTATAGGTCTTTGCATCCTCTTTCTTGAAGGTAGCCTTCACGCTCACCGTCTTTTCCACGACAAACGTCATGCTCTTCGTGATATCCACGCCGTCCACCGTGAGAGATTGCAATTTCCACCCCTCAGCGTGCGTTACCGTTACCGTGACCTTCGTGCCATAATCGACCCCTGTGAGCGACTCCTGTCCGTTGACTTTGATGGAGCAACCTTCCTCTTTGCCTGCAACGACCTCCGTCGTGATGTCAAACTTCTCAAGCTCAAAGACGACCTTCACCTCGATTGCCTCCTTCTCACTCTTCACCTCAAACTTATTGCCCTCTATCGCCACATCGTCGCTCTTTAGCTCCTTAAACCGATAGCCCGTTGCCGCCGTTGTTTTGATTTGAAGCTTCGTGCCATATTCTACCGCATCGAGGTTAGCCGAACCCTCGACCTCAAAGGTACACCCCTCGTTGCCCCCCTCTTTTGTCACAGTGACCTTCAGCTTTCTCTTTTCAAACGTTGCCTTTACGGTCGTGTTCTCGTTCACGGTGAACGTATAGTCGCTCAGTGCGAAAAGATCGGTCTCGTTTCCCGACGCGCCCACGGTTTTGAGCGACGTCAGTTTATACCCCTCTTTTGGGGCTACGAGCACCTTAAGCGTCGTGCCTTTCTCTACTGCCTTGAGTGCCGCGGCATCCTTACCTTCGATAGAGAGTTCCCCTTCTTCCGTATTCGTTTCAAGACCTACCGCATACACAGGGGGTACCACCTCTACCACACAGCTTACGGGCGGGATCGTGCTCCCTGTCGCTGCCATTGTAACCGTGATGGTCGTTTTCCCCGTCTTGTCCGTTGCTGCGGTTACCTTCCCTGTTGCCTCGTCGTAGGTTGCTACAGAGGGGTCACTATTGGTTATAGTAACCTTCTTTTCTGACGCATTTGCGGGCTGCACGTCGATTAGCAATGGGAACGATGCGCCCGATGCGCCGCAAATAAATTTCTTTGTCCAAGGGGTCACGTGGAGGGCGGTAACGGCTACTACCTTCACCTTGCCACTACACGCATTCTCTAAGCTTTCGCTCTCTATCTTCGCTTTTAGGTCGAAGTTGCCCTCTTGTTTCCCTTTTATCGTTATGGTCTTTCCGTCGTACGCTTTTACAATCTCTATTGCGTCGGGATTTGTCCCCTCTACGGTAACTTTCACCGTTGCGCCCTCTGCCACACCCCACTTTTCTATCGCGATCTTGCGTTCCTCGTTTACTGCAAGAAAGAGGGATTTAGCATTAACCTTCACCCCTTTGGACTCGTGGCGATCTCCATTAAAAGTCCAGCCGCGCCCTGCGAGCGTCTCATGTGCCGTATTACCCGCATCGTTGTAGGTGAGATTATTAACGTACAAACTTATATCTCTTATCTCGGTCGCCGCTGCCCAGCCTATAAGGCTTTGCGAGTAATTCGCCGTACTCATGGCAGTCTCTTCTAATCCTCCTATACCAGTCTTTAACTTCCAATTCCCTAAGGGTTGGTTGAAGGCGATGCAGCCAGAGAACATTTCGCGCATGTCGGTCACTTGGCTCACATTCCAGTCATTTAACGGCTGGTTGAAGGCGGCGCAGCCAGAGAACATACTGCTCATGTCAGTCACCTTGCCCACATCCCAACTATTTAACGGTTGGTTAAAGGCGGAGCAGCCAGAGAACATATTGCTCATGTAGGTCACATTGCCCACATCCCAGCTATTTAACGGTTGGTTAAAGGCGGTGCTCTGGTAGAACATATAGCCAATGTTGGTCACACTGCTCACAGTCCAGTTATTTAACGGTTGGTTAAAGGCGGAGCACTCGTAGAACAGAGTGCTCATGTCGGTCACCTTGCTCACATCCCAGTTATTTAACGGTTGGTTGAAGGCGGCGCAGCCAGAGAACATACCGCTCATGTCGGTCACATTGCCCACATCCCAGTTATTTAACGGTTGGTTGAAGGCGGCGCAGCTAGAGAACATACTGCTCATGTTGGTCACTTGGCTCACATTCCAGTTATTTAGCGGCTGGTTAAAGGCGCGGCAGACAGAGAACATATTGCTCATGTCGGTCACATTCGTAAGGTCGGGCAAATCGATCTCATCTGCAAAGGTCATGTTCTCGCAAGCATAGAAAAAGCAGTTCATCGTTGTCCACTTCACCGTTCCAAACTTTACCACCTCTTTGAGAGCCTCTACCACCTCGAAAGAAGTCTTGCTCATATCCATAGAAGTCACCCCTTCGGGACCCGCCTTTACGGTATATTCGCCCGTCACCTCTGGCGTAAAGGTGTAGTCACCAGTCTGGCTTTCTACCTTAGTCTCAATCCCCTTCGGGTCTGTAATCACGAGCTTATACCCATTCCCGCCAATCGGGAGCTTCACCTCTTTGTTAGCTGCAAACTGCCATTTGGTAATAAACGGGCGTGACTCCTCTTGCGCCCATGCGCCTACCACGCTACACACCCAGAGTAGCGCCACCAGCGCCACTCCTAGAACTAGTCTCTTCATAGCCTCCATGTTTTATTGGTTAAATTGAAAGTTCGTGACAATGTCTTGAAAAAAACGTTAATGCCAAATCGCCGCCCGCCTTTGCGCGTGCGAGACGGCTGCCACCCCAGTCTGCAGCAGGGTTAGAGCAGGAAAAACTTTTTTTGGGGTAAGGGGGCGGTTCTCACGCCGGACGGGCGGGGGTTGAGGAGGGAAAGTATCGCGATGCGGCGCAAAGCGTAGCGTTTTATGGCGCGAAGCGCCATGTCCCACGGTTTCACCATGGGCTAAAAGTACCCACCAGTCGGTGGGGTTCAAGCAGTGCGCCGCCTGTGTTTTCGTTGTCTTTTCCTGATTTAGGTTGACTGATTTGTGATCAAAGATAGGAAAATAAATGGGATCTAGTTGACTGTTGATGGTGTTTATTCTTTCTTGTTACTTTGAACAGGAACAACACCCGCTGGAGAGACCGAAGGGCGTAGCCCTGAGGGAGCTCCAGCGGGTGTTGACGAAATTTCACTAACACGCCCTTC
>CALHZE010000151.1 GCA_938040915.1 uncultured Bacteroidia bacterium
TAAGAGTACGGTAAGAGTACGGTAAGAGTACGGTAAGAGTACGGTAAGAGTACGGGCTTCCCACCCGACACACGCCCGATCAGGTAACGAGTGGCGCAACACAACCCTACAGATTAAGGAAAACATAAAGAGAACTCGGTAGCGCACTCCTACACACCAGCCCACCACGACAACAAGAGAACCTGCGCGTGATCCTCACAAAATATCCCTATATTTGTCCCAACGGTTTCTAACACTCTTAACCCCAGTCTGTGCGATGCGTTGTATTATCATTGATGACGACCCCGTGAGTCGCCGCATATTGCTCGAATACGTCAACCAAACCGACTTTATGGTCTGCGTCGAGGAGTTTGAGTCAGCTATCGAGGCGCTGAACTTTCTCAAAAAAGAACCCTCGATCGACCTCGTCTTCCTCGACGTTATGCTACCCAATATGGACGGCTTCGAGCTTCTCGATACCCTCGAGACTCCACCACAAGTTATCATGATCTCTGCCTCTGAGAGCTATGCGGTGCGAGCTTTCGACTTTGGCGCAACTGACTATCTGCTCAAGCCCATTTCATACGCCCGTTTCTTTAAGGGGGTCTCTAAAGCCATGAAGTGGATGCACCCCACCGGAGCCGAGGGCGAGCTCTTTCTCAAGAAAAACTCCTCCCTTGTGCGCGTCCCTTACAGCTCTATCCTCTGGGTCGAGTCGATGGAAAACTACGTCAAGATCATCACCGACTCTGAAAAGTTTACCCTACACTTCACACTTAAAACCACCGAGGGACACATGCCGCCCTCTATGTTCCGCCGCATACATCGCTCTTACATCGTCAATATCACGCGCATCCAACGCATCGAAGATAGCGCCGTGATCATCGAGCAAGACGGAAAGCCGGTCTCCCTCCCCATCGGCAAGTCTTACCGAGAAGGGCTTATGAGTGCCCTCCGCCTCATTACTGTGAAGTAAAAGCCTAGTCTAACCCAACGACCATGCGCCGCGGTCTCTCTCTTGGGCGAGTGCTACTACTCGTGCTCCTCCTCTTGTGTGCAATGGGGTTGCGTGCTCAAACCCCACCGCCGTGGCTGGGCGATCAAGAGGCGGGACGTTGGGCAGACTCCGTGCTCGCAACGCTCGACCTTGAGCAACGTATCGCTCAGTCATTTATGGTGGTTTCGTATGCTAAGGGAGACCCCGCAGAAGGGAAAGCCGTGACCGCACTCGTGGAAAAACAACACATCGGCGGCGTGATGTTCCTACAAGGCAAGCGCGACCGACTACGCGAGTTGGCGACTCTCTATCAAGATAAAGCCAAAACCCCCATTTTCCTAGCCATCGACGCCGAGTGGGGATCGGAGATGAGACTCTCTGACGGATTGCCGTATCTCAAGGCCATGGGCGTGGCAGCCACCGGCTCACCAGCCCTCGCTTACCGGATGGGTGACCTCCTCGCGCAAGAGCTCCAAGAACTCGGTCTGCATATCAACTTTGCGCCCGTGGTCGACGTGCAACGCAACCCTAAGAACCCGATCATCGGGATTCGCGGTTTTGCCGACAACCCCAAGCGCGTGGCTGAGTTCGGAAGCGCCTACATGGCGGGGATGCAATCACAGGGGCTGATCGCTTGTGCCAAACATTTCCCCGGACACGGCAACACTTCTACTGACTCACACCATACTCTGCCGGTCATCGGGGCTAACTATGCCGCCCTCGATTCGTCTGACCTTGCCCCCTTTCGTCAATTGACGGGCGAGGGGCTCTCCATGGTCATGGTGGCACACATTGCTCTCCCAGGGCTCAAGCTCCCTGACTCTGTGCCGGCAAGTCTCCAACCCTATGTCGTGACGACCCTCTTGCGCGACTCCTTGCACTTTCAAGGGCTGATCTGCACCGATGCACTCAACATGAAAGGCGTCGCTGGTAAGCTCAAACCCGACCAAGTGGCGCTGCAGGCTTACCTCGCAGGGGCTGACATCCTCTTGTGCCCCGACAACGTACCTGCCTCTATCAAGGTTATCGCCCACGCCGTGCGAGGCGGCAAGATCTCCGAAGCCGACGTCGAAGCGCGCACCCGACGCATCCTGAAGGCAAAGTATTGGGCACTGAGTGCACAGTTCGAACACCAAACGCAGGTTGACGCGCTTGCCGCACCACAGCGCAAGGCGCTACTCTCCGAGCGCGAGGCGTTTGCAGCACAGATGGCGCGCGAAGCAGTCACCATCCTCAGAAACCCAAAGAATACGTTACCGATCACGTCCCTCGACTCCCTCAAACTCTCGCTGACTACCTTTGTGGGAAAGGGGAAAAAGAACGACTCGAGTGCCTTCCTCGTGGGGATTCACCGCTACGCAAAGTGTCTGGAAAAAACACCCGATTTCAAGAAGGGTGTCGAGGCGCAAGCCATCCGCGCCGTGCGCGAGTCTACGCTACACATCGTGGCGGTCGACGCAACCGGCTATGCGCCATCCAAAAACTTCGGGGTCTCTAAAGAGCAAATCACGTTTGCCAAAACCTGTGCAAAGCATAAGGCTACGGTGCTCGTAGTCTTTGGCACCCCATACGTTTTGACACGATTTTTCCCCCTCTCTGACTATGCGGCGGTGGTCTTGGCTTATGACAATACACCCGCATCGCAAGATGCGGTCTCTCAAGCCCTGTTCGGAGGGCTCACGACCTATGGCGCATTGCCCATCTCCCTCCCACCAGAGCTCAAAGCAGGAGACGGACTCATGCTCGAGGGGGGGATGCGTCTGAGTTATACCTCACCCGAACGCTATGGTGCTGACCCGATCTGGATCGCCCGAGCCGACTCCCTCGCTGAGATGGGGATTGACAGCGGAGCTTACCCAGGTCTCCAGATCCTCGCCGCACACCGCGGTGAGGTCTTCTATCGCCGCAACTTCGGGCGAACCTCCTATTCGAAATATGCGCCGCCAGTGACTGATTCCACGATTTACGACCTCGCCTCTGTGACCAAGATCACCGCCACCACACCCCTCGTTATGAGACTGGTGGAAAAAAAAAACTAGACCTTGCCGCGCCCCTCGATAAATACCTCCCCGAGTATGCCGCGACGCCCATTGCAAAAATCGCCGTGGGAAAACTCCTCCTCCACCGAGGAGGGCTCAAGGCGTGGAAGCCTTTTTATATTAAGACCTTAGAGTCGCTGAAGCCGGGGCTCTCAATTACCTCGCGTTCCCTCGACGAAGACTTCTCGATCTACATGGGGGCGAGACAATATATGAACCGCCTCTGTATGCCCTCTGCATACTATTACGCGGAAACCGAGTCAGAACTCTACCCTATCCCAGTCGCGCGAGGCTTGTGGGGACGCGTGGGCATGCGAGACTCTATGTTGCACGAGATTGCCTCCACGCCTCTCACGGGTAAAAACACCTACCTTTACAGCGATTGGGGTTTTATCCTTTTACAGCAGATTGTGGAGCGACTCGAGGGAAAGCCGCTTGACGAGCTCCTTGTGCAATACTATCTCCGCTCCCTCGGGATGTGGCGCACAGGGTTCACGCCCTGGAAATATGGCTTGCGTGACGCATGTGCACCGTCAGAGTTTGACCTCTTCTTCCGAAAGTCTGAGGTGCGTGGTTACGTCCACGACATGGCGGCAGCTATGATGGGCGGTGTGGCGGGGCACGCCGGACTATTTTCCACTGCCGACGATCTCGCGAAATACGCCGCGATGCTCGTAAGGGGAGGGGAGTATGGACGCCTGCGATACCTGAGTCCGAAAACCGTCGAGCTCTTTACACAAACCCCTGACGGATTCGGCAATAACTATCGAGGCTACGGATTTGACAAGCCCAATCCACAACGCCGCAATTCGTCTTACCTTTCCGCAGTGCTTACCTCACAAAGCTATGGACACATCGGCTTTACAGGGACGATCGTCTGGATAGACCCGGCGCGAGACTTCTTTGTCATCATCCTCTCCAACCGCACCTACCCAGATTCTAATAATGCGCGGATTAACACGTTCCGACTCCGAGCCCGTATCCTAGAGGCGCTCTACCGCAGTGTGATCCCCGCCGCTTAATCTGCTCTTATCGTGACGTTTGCCGAAGTCGCCCTCCCGTTACGGATTTTCCGCCTCTACACCTACAGCGTGCCCGAAGAGCTCCTTCCACACGCACAAGTGGGGGTGAGGGTTATCGTGAGCATCGACAATGCAAAGAGCACCAAGCTCTTTATGGGCGTTATTTTTTCCCTACACCACACGCCACCAGAAGGGGTCGCACGCGTTAAGCCCCTCGTCGAGATTCTTGACACAAAGCCCATCCTCACCCCACAGCAGTTTCGGTTGTGGGAGTGGATGGCGAGCTATTATCTGGCGACTCCCAATGAGCTCCTTCAGACCTTTTTGCCGGCGGGGGTGCGATTCGAACGGCGTTCGCATGTCCTGTTACTAGAGCCCCCACCTGAGCCCTTGCCCCCACTGACCGAGCCCCAACAGCGCCTCATCGACTACCTCAAAGAGAAGAAAACAGCCCTCATCGAGACCCTAGAGACGATACATTGGGGGCGCTCTACCTCGCGCTTACTCAAGGAGTTGCAAGAGTTGCATCTCGTCGAGGTGCAAGATCGCCTCTCTGAGCGCGTGCTCCCTAAGCGCGAGCGTTATGTACGTCTTGTGCCCGCGTTGCACGAAAAAGAGGCGGTGCTCAATACACTAGATGCCCTCGGGCGACGTACGGCGCAGATCCGCGTCCTACTCTCCATGTTGCAACTTTTGCAGGAAAAAGGTGGGGCGTTGGGCGAATGGTTGCCCCTCAAACGGGTCAACGAAAAAGCAGAACGCCCGAATGCCGCCGTCTTTAACGCCCTCGTTGACGCTCAGATTATCGAAATAGAGGAACACGAGGTCTCGCGCATACCCGAGGGGCTCTTTTCCAAAGAGTGTGAGTTACGCCTATCGCCCCTACAAGAGCGTGTCTATGAGGCGATGACCCAGCAGATGAGCTCACATCTCGTGACCCTCCTCTACGGGGTGACGGGAAGTGGGAAGACCGAGCTCTACATCCGTCAAATCAAGTCCGTTCTGGCGCAGAAGCGGCAAGCGCTCTTCCTTTTGCCCGAAATTGCCCTGACCGAGTATATGATCGCACGCATACAGGCACACTTCGGGGCAGACGTCGTGGTCTATCACAGCCGCATCCCTGACGCGGTAAGAGCCGAGCTCTATTGGCGGATGTTGCGCGAGCCCGAGCGTGTGAAATTGATCCTCGGAGTCCGTTCTGCGCTCTTTTTGCCCTTTTCTAACCTCGGGCTTGTGGTCGTCGACGAGGAACACGACCCCTCTTACAAGCAGCAGAACACAGCGCCACGCTATCATGGGCGCGATTTAGCGATTGTCTTAGCGCAGCTCCACGGGGCGAAGGTGCTCTTAGGAAGTGCCACCCCCGCCATCGAGTCTTATTATCACGCGACGCACAAAGACGACGAGGGAAATACGAAGTATGGCTTCGTTTCGCTCCCCGAGCGCTATGCAGACTCCCCCTTACCAGTCTTTGAGACGGTGGATATGCGCGCCGCCTATCACAGAAAAGAAAACGTTGGGCAGTTTTCAGACGTGCTCTTGCATGCGTTAGAAAAAACGGTTGCGGCAAAGAAACAGGTGATTCTCTTTCAAAATCGACGCGGTTTTGCCCCCCATATCGAGTGCCTAAAGTGTGGCTGGGTGGCGCTTTGCCCCAATTGTGACCACGGGCTCACCTATCACAAGCAAGGGCGTGTGTGGCGTTGTCATTGTTGCGGACACACCGAGATGCCACGAGAGGTATGCCCGCTGTGTGGGTCGGCAAAGCCCAACCTTCGCGGCTTGGGTACCCAACGCATAGAGGAGGAGTTACAGAAACTCTATCCCTCGCTGCGGATCGGGCGTCTCGACATCGACGTCGCCTCCCGGAAAGACGCGGTGCACGATCTGCTGGCACAGCTCGCCGAGGGGGAGTTAGACGTCCTGGTGGGGACGCAGATGGTTACCAAGGGGTTAGATCTCAGTCGGGTGGCGCTGGTGGGGATCATCAATGCCGATGCTTTCATCGGCTTCCCTGACTTCCGAGCCCACGAGCGAGCCTTTGACCTCATCGTGCAGGTCGGGGGGCGTGCTGGGCGTCGCCTAGAGCAGGGCAGGGTCTTGATACAAACCTATAAGCCTGAGCTCGAGCTATTTGATTGGGTACGGCGTGGCGACTATCTCGCCCTCTATCAGCAAGAGATGAAAAACCGAGAACGTTACCACTATCCGCCCTACGTGCGTCAAATCCTCCTGACGTTGTCTCACAAAAAACAGGAGGAGGTCGTGCTACAAGCCACGACGTTGCAGGCAGCGCTGCAAGAACATTTGACTTGCGAGATCTTCGGACCGATGACGCCGCCGATGGGCTATGCAAGAGGGCT
>CALHZE010000152.1 GCA_938040915.1 uncultured Bacteroidia bacterium
ACAACTGCCCACGCGCATCGTCTATACCACGCTTGCTCCCCGCTTCACTCCACGATTGACACGGAGGACCGCCGATTATCCCCATCACCCCATCGGGAAATTCAGAAGAGCGTAGAGCTCTAATATCAGCTTCCAAGAGTCTTACTGAGGGGAAATTCGCACGATAGGTGGGGGTTATTTTCTTATCCCACTCATTGGCCACAAGCGTTTCAAAACCAGCCTTATGAAAGCCAAGATCAAGACCACCTGCGCCAGCAAATAGACTAATGAGGGAAAGGCGTATCATCACAAGCACAATGATATTTGCTCTTACTTGTCATTCTCTACCCTTTTCCCAAAACCCGATAAAAGCGCCACGCATACGCTACCCCTGCAGCCAACAGCCCCACGGGGTAGCCCAACCACACCCCCACTGCGCCTAATTCGAGGGTAGTGCCCAGAAAATAGGTTAAGGGCAAACCGAATAAGAAATAGGACACAAAGGAGATAACCCCTAACCCCTTCGCATCACCCACCCCACGCAACGCATTCGCATAACAAACCTGCAACGCATCGGCTGGCTGATAGGCAATCCCTACCAACAGTAACGTCCCCGCTAATGCGGCTACCGCAGGCTCGGTGGTAAAAAGAGCCGCGATCGGTGCGCGAAATATGCCCATGAGGGCAGCTATCACCACGGCACAACACCACAATAACCGCAAACCGACCCCAGCTGAAAGCCGTGCCCGCTTCGCCTGCCCTTGCCCGATGGCACGACTCACGCGGATCGAGACCGCCCCACCCAGCCCATAATAGGTCATAAAACCGAGCGTCTGCACGGTCACGGCAATGTGGTGCGCTGCGAGCGCCGCATTGCCTAACCACCCCACAAAGATGACGCTGAGGCTAAACATCGCCGTTTCCAAACCGAGCTGCAGCCCCATCCCACTCCCATTCCGCAACAGTTCCCAACGCCCTAACACCGAGGTTACCGGCTTCGGCGCAGGATGGCGACCTCGCCAATGAAGATACAGCACCCACAAGACGACACACTCCATAAGGCGAGACACCACCGTGCTCACCCCTGCGCCGAAAAGCCCCCACTCGGGGAAACCAAGCTTCCCAAAGATGAGTAGCCAGTTCCCAAAAATATTGAGCCCATTAGCCACCAAGAGCACCACCATCGAGATCCACGTCTTGCCCCGTAAGTCAAAGAACTGTTTTAGCACATTAAACAGCCCCACAGCGGGTAATGACCCCAACATCAGGAGGTAGTAAGAGACGATCCGGTCGTGTAACTCTGGGGGTTGGTGAAATGCCTCTAGAAAGAGGAGGGGGACGCCCATCACAAGCGTTACACAAGCGCTCACCCAGAGCATATTGCGTACCCCTGCGGCGACGACGCTATGCATCCCCCCGACGTCGCGAAAGGTGCGACCCAAGGCGGGAAGAACCCCATAGCTATAACCCATCAAGAAGATGAGCGGAAGGTTAAAAAGGTTGACGCAAAAGGAGGCCGCCCCCAAATCTTCCACGCCGTGGTTGCCGACCATCGCGCTATCGGCAAAACTGAGCACCACCTGACCTAGCTGACCCACCAAGAGCGGGACAGCCAGCAACATCTCGCGATACTCTGCAGCCCCGCGCCAACGCCAACGCTGCGGCATCCGAACCCCCGCTATTCCTGTTTCTTGAATAGGAGTGACGCCGAATTGATACAGTACCGATTGCCCGTCGCCGTCGGTCCGTCTGGGAAAATGTGCCCTAAGTGCGCATTGCAACTCGCACAACGCACCTCAATCCGCAGCTCTGGCAGAGTATAGTCTTTCAAAAAGAGAACGTTCTCGCGCTCGGCTGGCGCATCAAAGCTCGGCCAGCCACACGGCGAGTCAAACTTGGCCTCGGAGGTAAAGAGTAGCGCGCCACAAACGACGCAGTGATAGGTGCCCTTCTCGAAATGACGGTAATATTCCCCACTAAACGGACGCTCGGTTGCTCCGTTTTGTGTCACATCGCGCTGGAGGGGCGTGAGCTGCTCTAGTCGATTCTTCTTTCCCTCTTCCATCTTTTGGGTCGGATTGATTTGCGGCAACATCCACACTGCGGCCGCAATGAGTAAATAGCTCCACATGCTCTTTTCTCTATTGTTAAGCGTTCGTCTACGAATCTTGCTTAGCTGGGTTAATGGGGGGAGGCTGAAGTCGGAAGTATAATTCAAGCACGGTAACAAGGGCTCAGGATAACCCATCCCTATTTCCGTTCCAGATATCCATTAGTTGTCGCAACCCTTCTTCTACACTGCCTCCCACAACCTGAGGGGTCTTCGCTATGGAAATGGTTACCAAGGCGTCGATTTCTTCACTGTCAAAGAACAAATTAAAAAAGAACTTCTTATCACTCCCCTGTTGACCGTAAACGTATAAACACTCTTCTTCGATAACTAAATTGATATAATGCATATCCAAAGAAAGAAAAGGCAGTCTAGAAGCTATTTTTCTAAAAGCCTCCAATACAGCCTCCTTGCTATGAGTCGAAAAAAGTGCCCGATGAGTTCGATACAACAGATCTATTCGCGCCACATCATCACGAGTTTTAGACGACAAAAGCACCTTCGTGGGCGAAACAGTCTCCTTCACAAGAAATTCATGGGGAGTAGATGAAGAGTTTTGTACCGTACACATATTCAGAAATAGAGCTTCAGCCCGACGCTCCGTGCGATGCGGTACTGAAGCCGTAGAACGATTTAGAATTGCATGGCGCGAAAAGGTGACCATCTCAATACTCGTGTTGTAGTGTTTTGAAAAAACACTCCGTTAACAAACGGCTTTGTTCTAGGGTTAAGTGTGCCATCTTTTGAACGGAAGTCTGATACGTACAAATATAGTCCTTCCAGAAGGAATGGAGGATTTTTAGTTCTCTCTCCTTTTCACTGATAGGCACTTCACCCCCGCACACCCAACAGATAGTCGTGCACCGACATGCGGCGACGCCCCGCAGGTTGTATCGACGAGATATAAACCACGCCCCCATCACCACACCGTACGCCTAACGAACAACGGTCAGGGTGGATACCCACACTCCCTGCACGTTTTTTATAGTAAATGCAAATATCGGAGCCGCTACGTCCGCAGAGAATTTAACCTTCATGCAGACCGTAAATTCACTCCCCTTTTCTATTGAATTTACCCTTCTTCCCTTTTCGTCAAGCAAATAATATTCACTTATTTCAGCAAGACCCTCTCCGTATGAAAGAAGCTCCGAGCCGTCATTGTCACCGTGTAGATTATCGCTTTC
>CALHZE010000153.1 GCA_938040915.1 uncultured Bacteroidia bacterium
GTTTATTTCCTTATCTTTGATCCATAAATCAGTCAACCTAGATCAGGAAAAGACAACGGAACCCCACCATTCGGTTGTTTAGATTCCCGTAGGTGGTGTCGTGTAGGGGCGTAGCATGCTACGCCCATGCCAGCCGCATAGGATCGAACGGTTGTACGGACGCCCATGCCGCAAGGCGGCATCTACGTGATTTTCCCAACCACTGTTTGGCTAGGTTATAAAAAAATGCCATTTTTGTTTGCTAATTCGTCGGTGGTATGGAGCTGAAAATAGGAAGTGCACTCATCTCGGTATATGAAAAAGAGGGGCTCGAGTCCCTCCTCATGACGTTACAACAATTGGGCGTGGAGCTCATCTCCACAGGCGGCACGTGGGACTATCTCGCTGGGCTGGGCTATAAAGCGGCAAAGGTCGAAGAGCTCTCGGGCTACCCCTCCATCCTCGGCGGACGTGTCAAGACCCTACACCCCTCCATCTTTGGCGGCATCTTAGCACGACGCGGACACAAGAGCGACAGCGAACAGCTCGCCGCACACGGCATTCGCACCATAGACCTCGTTATCGTAGACCTCTATCCGTTTGAACAAGCCCTCGCCTCCCGCGCTTCGGAGGAAGAGCTTATCGAGAAAATCGACATCGGCGGCGTATCGCTCATCCGAGCGGCAGCAAAGAACTTTAACGACGTGGTGATCATCTCCTCACGCGCCCAGTATAAAACCCTCGAAGAGCTCCTTCAACGACAGGAAGGGAAAATCACCCTCGAGCAACGACGCCAATTCGCCAAAGAGGCATTTGTGCGCACGGCCAATTATGACGCCACAATAGCCGGTTATTTCGCCACCGACACCTTCCCCCCAACCCCACAGCCGCACAAGGTGACCCCCTTGCGCTATGGCGAGAACCCGCACCAGCGCGGCGAGTTTCGTGGCGATCTGACGCAGAGCTTCACGCAGCTTCACGGTAAAGAGCTCTCTTACAACAATCTCTTAGACTTGGAAGCTGGGCTCGGTCTCCTTGCCGAGTTTAAGTCGCCCACCGTGGTCGTCATTAAGCACGGGACGCCCTGTGGCGTAGCCTCGGCACTGACGCCCCTCGAGGCGTGGCAAAAAGCCTACGCGAGCGATACGGAGTCGGTCTTTGGAGGCATTATCTTGAGCAACTCGCCAATCGACGCCCCGCTCGCCGAAGCCATGGGAGGGCTCTTTTTCGAGGTCCTGATTGCGCCGGACTATACGCCCGAGGCTCTCGTTGTTTTAAGACAGAAGAAAAACCGGATACTCTTGCAACTACACTCGCAGGAGCTCGCCCCCACCATTGCGCGTACGGTCTTAGGGGGGCTTTTGGTGCAGGAGCGAGACACAGAGAATCTCAAAGAGATCGATTGGAAGTCAGCGCGACACTTGCCCGAAAAAATGGGCGACATCGAGTTTGCGAACCTTGTGGTCAAGCATTGTAAGAGCAACGCGATCGTGATCGCCAAAGAGGGACAACTCATCGGGGTTGGTGCGGGACAGACGAGTCGCGTCGACGCCGTGCGTCAGGCTATCGCCAAGGCGCACCGTTTCGGTTTTGAGCTGAAGGGGAGTGTTTTGGCTTCGGATGCCTTTTTCCCCTTCCCCGACTCTGTGGAGATCGCTGCTGCCGAGGGCGTCGTCTGTTTTGTAGAGCCAGGCGGCTCGGTGAGCGACGCTAAAGTGATAGCTGCGGCAGACGCGCTCGGCGTCGCATTGTTGTTTACGGGGGTGCGCCATTTCAAACATTAGTTGAGCGAAACATAGGATGGGCTTATTTTCTTTTTTTACGCAGGAGTTGGCAATAGACCTAGGTACTGCGAATACCATCATCATTTATAACGACAAAATCGTGGTCGACGAGCCCTCGATCGTCGCCACCGACCGCAAGACGGGCAAACTCATTGCCATCGGCAAAGAGGCGCGACAGATGCAGGGCAAGACCCACGAGAACATCTTGACCGTGCGCCCCCTCCGCGACGGCGTGATAGCCGACTTTAATGCGGCCGAGCAGATGATCCGCGGTATGATTAAGCTCATTAACAAACGGAGTCGTCTCTTTACGCCAGCCCTTCGGATTGTGGTTTGCATCCCGAGTGGGAGCACGGAGGTGGAGATTCGAGCCGTACGCGATAGCGCCGAGCAGGCCGACGGTCGCGATGTCTACATGATTTACGAGCCGATGGCTGCAGCCCTCGGGATCGGGCTCAACGTGGAGGAGTCACAAGGGCATATGGTGGTCGATATCGGCGGGGGGACTACGGAAATTGCGGTCATCTCGCTCGGCGGGATCGTTTGCAACAAGTCTGAGCGCATCGCCGGTGATACTTTCACGGCTGATATCCAGACCTACATGCGTTCGCAACACAATATCAAGATCGGGGAGCGCACCGCAGAGGATATCAAAATCACGGTGGGGGCAGCACTTGCCGATCTAGAGACCCCGCCAGAAGATTACCTCGTCCACGGACCTAACCTGATGACCTCGCTCCCCATCGAGGTGCCAGTAAACTATCAAGAGATAGCCCACTGTTTGGAAAAGTCGCTCAACAAGATAGAAACGGCTGTGCTCAACGTGTTGGAAATGACCCCGCCCGAGCTCTATGCCGATATCGTCAAGAGTGGTATCTACCTGACGGGGGGCGGTGCCCTGCTTCGTGGTTTAGACAAACGCTTGTCTGACAAGATTAAGATCCCCTTTATTGTGGCCGAAGACCCGCTACACGCCGTAGCGCGCGGGACGGGGATTGCCCTCAAGAACGTGGAAAGCTGTAAGTTCCTGATGCGTTAGAGACGCGCAACCGTGTCTTGTCGTGGGTAGCCTGCTCCGCCTCCTTAAGCGCTTTCAACACTTGGCGTTCTTCATCCTTTTGGAGAGCGTGGCGGTTGCTGTCTACCTAGAGAGCGATTATTTGCTCAAGGCGCGCGCAGGCTTTTGGTTGAAAGAGCTCGAAGCGCTCGTAGAGGAACAGATGACCGATCTCTCCTCCTACCTTTGGTTACACGACCAGAACCGTCAGCTCGTTGCCGAGAACCTCGCCTTGCGTAACGCATTAGCTTCACAGCGCTTGGCAGTAGCCCACCTGCCCGAGGTCGTGCTCGACACGTTGCGTGGTGTGCAGTATGCCTACCACGCGGGGACGGTCGTGAGCAATACGATCGTTTCGCCCCACAACTATTTTACGATAGACTTAGGCAACAACACCGACATTCGCCCTGAAATGCCGGTGCTTGCCGGCGGATGTGTAGCGGGGATTGTGACGACGACCTCTGCGCATTATGCGGTAGCGATCTCGGTGCTTAACACCGACTTCCGGATGTCGGCAAAGTTACAGCGGACGGGGTATTACGGTTCGTTGCGGTGGGATGGGGGCGATTACCGCTCGGTGCTCCTCTCAGATATTCCACACCATGTAGAGGTGCGCAAGGGCGACACGGTGGTAACGACCGGTTACTCCAACATTTTTCCACCTGATCTTTACGTCGGCGTCGTGGAGGGAGTTGAGGTCACGGGGGGGGACTTTAACACGGTTCGGGTGACGCTCGGGTGTGACTTTAAGCGGTTACACGAGGTGACGATTATCGGCGACTGTTTGAAAGGCGAGCGCGATTCGCTTGTAACGGTTCGCCCCCACGGAGGGAAGCAAGAGTTCTAGCTAGCGCGATGAATCACTTTTGGAAATACCTGTCGGTCTTTGTGGCGTGTATCCTCACGCAGGTTTTTCTTTTAGACAATATCCAGCTTTGGGGCTTGGTGATGCCTTATGCTTACCCGCTTTTTATCTTGATATTGCCGACCCACCTCTCGCGCCCGTGGCTCTATGTCTTAGGTTTTCTCTTGGGGCTGAGTATTGACCTCTTTTCCGCGACGCTTTGCCTTCATGCGTCGGCGACCACGTTCCTTGCCTTTTTGCGCGAGCCGGTGATCCGTTTTGCTACGCCGCAACAGCAACTTCAAAAGACGCAACTCCCCATCCTGCGCGTGATGGGTTGGGCTTGGACGCTGCGTTACACCCTGATTCTCATTCTCGCGCACCACGCCCTACTTCATCTTCTTGCGCAAGCACCGGTTTTTGTCGCCCCGTGGTTTACGGCAGTGCGCATTGTGCTCAACACCGTGGTCTCGGTCGTGGTGATCCTCTTGGTCGAGTTTTTTATATACCCCCCCAACCCCAATCGTTAGCCGAAAATGGCGCTGCAAGCGAATCGGAAATCGCTCATCCTCGCCATCTTTACCCTCGTGGGGGCATTGATCATCGGCAAGCTCTTTTACATCCAAATCTTAGACAAGAGCTATCGACTCTCGGCCGATAACAATGTCTTGCGGCGGATAACCCTCTACCCCGCTCGGGGGATTATTTATGACCGTAGGGGCGAGCTCCTCGTTTACAACGAAGCGGCGTATGACCTCTTGGTCATCCCCTCACAGGTGCAACCGTTTGATACGGCGAAGCTCTTGGGGTTACTTCACATCTCGCGCGAACAGCTTGTGGAGAGTCTTGCGCAGGCGAAGCAATATTCCACCTACAAGGAGTCTACCATTCTCAAGCAGATATCTGCCACAGACTATGGTTACCTCCAAGAGGCGTTGCACGAGTTCCCAGGTTTCTTTACCCAAGCGCGCACATTGCGCTATTACCCGCACCCGACGGCGGCACACCTGCTCGGTTATGTGGGGGAGGTCAACGAACGCATCGTCTTCGAGCAGCCCTATTACAAGTCGGGCGACTACATCGGGATCACGGGGCTTGAAAAGAGTTACGAGCCGGAGCTCAGAGGAAAGCGCGGCGTGCAGACCCTGATGGTCGACGTGCATAACCGCATCAAGGGGTCGTATGCTCACGGGGCTTATGACACGGCCGCCGTGGCGGGGCGCGACCTTCACCTCTCGCTCGACCTCGCCTTACAGCAATATGGCGAGCAGCTTATGCGGGGGCGTATCGGGAGTATTGTGGCCCTCGACCCCAACAACGGCGAGGTGCTGGCGATGGTGAGTAGCCCCTCTTATGACCCAAACTTGCTGGTGGGGCGCATCCGTTCGGAGAATTTCAAGAACCTCGATACGAGCAAACAGAAGCCGCTTTTCAATCGTGCGACGATGGCGCTCTACCCGCCCGGCTCGACGTTCAAAATCGTGAATGCGTTGATTGGGTTAAAAGAGCAGGTCGTTTTTCCACAAACGGGCTATGCCTGTCACGGGCGTTACCCTGTGGGGCGCGGGGTGGGGTGCCACAACCACCCGTACCCGAAGGATATTACCTCTGCGGTGCGGATGTCGTGTAATACCTACTTCTGTTACGTTTTTCGCAACCTCATTGACCTCCGGCGTTTTGATAGCATCGAGGGGGCATTCCGCAACTGGGAGCGCGAGGTTCACTCCTTTGGCTTCGGGCAAAAGCTCGGCATAGACCTCCCCGGCGAGTTGAATGGGATCGTCCCCACCGTGCCCTTCTACAACCGTTATTTCCGGCGCGGGGGGTGGAACTCGCTCACGATCATCTCGCTCGCGATCGGTCAGGGAGAGCTTTCGACGACGCCGCTACAGATGGCCAATCTAGCGTCGGTAATTGCCAATCGGGGTCACTACTTTCAGCCACACCTTGTGCGCTCGGTGGTAGGGAACGACTCTGTGCGTTTTGCGCCTAAGCGCTATGACCTAGACATTGATGCGAGGTATTTTGCCCCTGTGATCGAGGGGATGTATCAGGCGGTGAATGCAGACTTTAGTCTCGGCCCTACGGGGTGGCGAGCGCGAGTCCCAGGTCTTGATATTTGTGGTAAGACGGGGACAGCACAGAACCCTCACGGGGAGGATCATTCCGTCTTTATCTCGTTTGCACCGCGCGACAATCCGAAGATCGCGGTGGCGGTCTATGTTGAGAATGCGGGCCCTGGCGGACGCTGGGCTGCCCCCATCGCAGGGCTCATGATAGAGAAGTATCTTTCTGACTCGGTGCGCAACAAGGCGATGGAAGCATACGTGATGGGGGAGCAGTAAGGTCGGGTCTTACGCCGGACGGCGGGGGGGCGAGTCCTACGCGGACGACGGGGGGGGGCGACAAGCGATCCTATGCAGACGTCGGGTGAGTGCTACGCTGCCTTTCGAAAACACGGGGTGGGGCTATCTTTGTAGCATCGTTTGGCGAAAGAGAGAGAGTCCACCACTATGTTGTTCTACACCCCAGCAGAAAGCTATTACGATCTTCTGTGCCGCGCCTTTGTGTCGCCACCGGCGTCGTGCGACGTGCTACAGGGTTACCTCCTCCTCTCAAGGCTCTTTAGACAACTCCTCGACGAATGGGTGGCAGCGTGCCCGATCTCCTTTGCGGGGAATGCGGCACAACTCAAATACCTTATCCGCCTTGCCCACATCCCAGAGCGACCGGCACAGCTGCTGCACGCCATGCGCGAGCACCTACACGCCGTAGACCCTGCCCTAGAGCGTGACCCTTGCCCCCTCTCTCACGACCTCTATGCCCTCTGCCTGTTGATCTATTATCTTTACGACAAGACGCCCCCACCCCAGCAGTTAGCCGCGTGCTTTCCTAAGACACACGACATAGCCCCTGTAAAACGCGCGTTGACCGACAAAATTCGCGTCGAAGTACTTGGGCTTGATGACCACTACCTTTTTGTGGAAAACACGGCAAATAATGCCCCTCTACGCGTTATTATGCCGTCACGCGACGAGGAGAGCCCCATACGCCCCTTGGGTGATTATCTCTGTGCGGGGGCAACGCTTAATCTCATCCGTCCGCGCGAGGTGGAACAGGAGGGGAAAAGCGCCCTCGAGGCCGAATTGATAGTCTACGAGCCCGACTACCTGATCAACATCTCCAGCATTGCGGCGTGCTTCCGCCCCGAGGGGATTTCGCCCTTTACCTATCTGCTGGGGAAGCTCCGCCCCACACGACTTTCTAACGCTATTGAGCTTGGGAACTTAGCGGGCGAGCTCCTCGACCTCCACGTGCATCACAAGACGTTTCGGGTAGCCGAGGCTATGACACAGTTTGCGCGGCGGCGTGCCCTCATCGCGACCGCCCCCCACATCGATTATGCAAGCCTTGCAGACGAAGCCGAGCGACAATCGGTCTATATCCGACAGACTCTTGACGAGACCCTCCTCCGCGTGTCGAGCGTCTACCGGCGCGAGGAGCTCCTCCTCGAGCCCTCATTTTACGGGCAAATCCTCGGCTTGGAGGGGCGTATGGACCTCTTGCAACGCGACCTCAGGTTACTGATTGAGCAAAAGGCGGGGAAAGGGGCTTTCTATCATACGGGCGACGTCGCACCTCAGAAGCAAGAGCCCCACTATGTGCAAATCTTGCTCTACCAAGCCTTGCTCTATTATGCCCTGCAACATCGCGGAGAGACGGAGACCTATCTCCTCTACTCCAAATACCCGCACCCCCTGCTGAGCGTAGGGGGCGCCCCTAGGCTATTGAAGACCGCCCTTGCGTTGCGCAATGAGCTCGTGGCTTACGAACAACACTATCGGCGCTATGGCTTCGACGTGCTTCGTTCGTTAACCCCAGAGCGCTTTAACACCCGACACAAAGAAGGCAAGCTCTGGGAATGCTATACCGAGCCTGAGCTCTGGCGCTTTCTAGCCCCTTGTCATCATGCCTCGCCCTTGGCATGGTGCTATTTTGTGCGCCTCTCGCGTAGCGTCGTCGAAGAGCAAGCGCTTGCCAAGGTGGGGAGCGGGGCGAGTCAACACTACGGGGCAGCGGGGCGATGGTTGCTCTCGCTCGCCGAACGTGAGGCGACGGGGACGCTCCTCACCCACCTTGCGGTGCATTTGGACCCAGAAGAGCGAGGGCACTATCGTCGCCTAACCTTTACGCCACTTAGCCCCTCGGGCGCGCTTAGCCACACGAGTTTTCGGCTGGGCGACTTGGTGGCGGTCTACCCGTGTCGCGGGGGGGGGCGTCCCGACATCCGCCGACAGGTCTTTTTGAAGGGAAAGATTGCCGTGCTTGCGAGCGATCGGGTCGTCGTGCAACTCAATTTTGAGCAGTCATCGCCCCTCCTCTTTGAGCAAGAAGAAGGGGGCTATTGGGTGATAGAGGGCGACGCGCACGAATCGGCTTTCACGACACGTTATCAAGGGCTTTACTCTTTTTTGCGGTGTGGCGAGGCGCGACAACAGCTCATCTTGCAGCAACGAGCGCCACGGGTAGACGAAACGCAGCACCCCCTCGGGGAGTATGGCGAGTTGCAAGAGCTGGTGTGTCGTGTGGTGCAGGCGCGCGAGCTCTTCTTGGTGCTTGGCCCCCCTGGGACGGGCAAGACCTCACACGTGATGATGAGCCTCTTGCGCGAGGAGCTCCTTAGCGCTGATACCCGCGTCCTCCTTACCGCCTTTACTCACCGCGCCGTCAACGAGATGGCCAGCAAGGTGCACGCCGCGGGGATCGACTTCCTTTACATCGCCCCTGAGCTGATGGTTCCCCCCGAGTTACACCCCTATCTTCTTGCGACACGCGTGGCTGCGACGCAAGGCGTGGAAGAGATGCGTGCGCTTCTGAAGCAAGCTCGGGTAGTCTGCATTAACGTCTCGGCTCTTGCGGCGAACCTCGTGCTTTTGGAGACGATCCACTTTTCCCTCGCCATCGTCGACGAAGCGTCGCAACTCCTTGAGGTGCAACTCTTGCCTCTGCTTTGTGCGAACGAAGAGGAAGGGCGCTTGCCGATCGATCGCTTCGTCCTCATCGGCGACCACAAGCAACTCCCCGCCATTGCCCAGCAAGACGCCCAAACGGCTTGGGTGGAAGAGCCCGAGTTGCGTGCCGCAGGGATGACAGACTGCCGGAACTCCTTCTTCGAACGCTTTTACCGCGTATATGGCAACAATCCGTCGGTGACCTACTTTCTCACCTGTCAGGCGCGTATGCACCCCGAGATAGCCGAGTTTGTCAGTACACACTTCTATCAGGGGCGGTTGACCGTGCGCGGCTTACCTCACCAACTGCAGGCGTTACCCGATGGGGGCTTAGATAGGGAAACGCCTCGTGTAGTGCAGCCCCACCCCGCCTCTCTTGAGGAGGCTATTGCCCACCACCGCTTCTTTTTTGTGGATTACACGCCCACAGCGACGGGCTTGGAAGCGCCCCATCAGAATGCGCAGGAAGCGGCGATTATTGCCGAGGTCATACGCGGCTATGTCGATTACTATGCTGCGCAGGGGAAGCCCCTGCGACCTGGGGAGGATATCGGGGTAATACTCCCCTATCGTCGACAAATCGCACAGGTGCGCGAGGCACTCCGCAGGGAGGCGATCCCCGAGGTAGAGGAAATGACCATAGACACCGTAGAGCGTTATCAGGGGAGTGAACGTAAGATTATCATTTACGGCTTTACGGTGCTCGCTGTCCACCAGCTCAATTTCCTTACCAGTAGTACGATGGAGGAGAACGGAGCGCTGATCGATCGCAAGCTCAACGTAGTCATGACGCGGGCACGCGAACACCTTGTGATGGTAGGGCATGCGGCGCTCCTGCGGCAAGTCCCCCTCTTTGCCGAGTTGCTCGATTATCTGCTCGGAGAGTGTCCTCGCGCCATAAGGAGTATAATACCAACCGAACAGTCTGTGTAGGGGTGCATCAGGCGAGACGCCCCTATACAGGACGCGTATACTTAACGTTTTTTACAGTTACTATATTTGTTTGTTAAATTAACCAGTAACTATGATGAAACGAACGTATGGATGTGTTATGGCGGCACTCGTGGTGCTGCTCTGGCTGGGAGATGTCGCTGGCGTATGCGCCAAGGGACTACCCTTTATTACGAAATGGCAAGGGAAAGCGGGCGAGGAGCTACGCATCCCCATTGTGGGCGAGTATACCCTAACGTGGTATAACGCGAAGAGCCCAGACGAGCGTCATACTGAGCAGGTCAAGGTCGCCCGCAAGATAGACTTCCACAATAACAGGATCGACCCTTATCGACTCACCCCCTCGGAAGATGGTGTTTATGTTGTAGAAGCGGGGCCCGAGGGCGTGTTGTATATGCAGATGGAGTATGAAGGTAGCTCATGGGATATGCAAATGTTGGGCAGCAGCGAGAGCCTGCTCGAGGTCGTGCAATTTGGCGCAGTGGAGTGGGTCTCTATGAGACAGATGTTCCTCAATTGCAGTAAAATGACCTTTGCAACGGGCATCGATAGACCGAACCTTGCCAAGGTCATTGATATGAAGGATATGTTTTATAAATGTTCCTCTTTCAACTCCCCCCTTGAGAAGTGGGATATGAGTCACGTGCAAAACCTGTCCGGAATGTTCGTCAACTGTGCCACTTTCAACCAACCCCTAGAGAAGTGGGATATGAGCAAGGTGGCTGGATATTACGGGCTGAACTTTATATTGTCGGGATGCCTTTCTTTTGATCAGCCTTTAGGTACGTGGAAGATAAGGAGCTTTATATAACTCGAGGAAACTGGTCTGAGCCCCGAGAACTACTCTAAGACCTTGGTGGGGTGGGCAAGCCAACCCGCCCATGCTAAAGAGGTCGACATTTACGCCGATGGGTTGCGCTATAACAGTACGGGGAAAGCGGCACGCGAGAAACTCATAGCGAGTGGCTGGACATTTCATGGAGATCTCTACGAAGGTGCTCAAAAGGTAGCTATAACCCTAGCCCACGAAGGCGAAGGGACGGTGGAGGTGGCGAAGTATGATGAGCAGGCGCTGAAGGCTGTGCCCATAGGCGCGCGGCTCGGGGTGCAGGTGAAGGCGGCAAACGGGTATACGATAACTTCGCTCACGGCAGGCACAGAGGATATATTAGACTTTGAGGATAAGGGCTACCCTGATACCTACTATTTCACGGTTTCTGCCCCAGTGGAGGTCAAGGCCGTCTTTACCAAGGATGAAGAACTTCCCACGGTGCCCGTTCGGCTCGAGCAAGAGGGGGAAGGGACGTTCTTTCTTAGGGGACCCTACTACGACAATATCTGTGATGCCGAGGCGCTGCAAGCCATCCCCCTCGGCACTTCGCTTTACGCCGACGCGAAACCCGCCGAGGGGTATACTCTTACCTCGCTTACTCTAGACGTTGAGCCCAATCCGTTCGTAAACGGCGTTAGGTGGTTTGTAGTAAGAAAACCAGTAACGGTCAAGGCGGTATTTACCAAGAATAGCGACCTCCCGAAAGCCGAGGTGACGCTCGTAAAGGAGGGCAAGGGGACACTCTCGGTTGCGGGTTACAATAGTCAGACCCTGAAAGCCGTACCCGTGGGAACGGAGATCACGGTCGTTGCTACGCCCGCCGTAGATTATACCCTTACTTCGCTCATCCAAGACGATCTATTTATTGATAGAAGGTGGGAAATTCTCGTAAGAGGAGACACTGAGATAAAAGCGATCTTTGTCAAAAAGACGGAGGCGCAGCAGGTGGGTGTCTCGCTAGCCAAGGAGGGCGAGGGCATGCTCTCTCTTGAGGGGTATCCTGCCGCGACATTTCAGGCAGTGCCATTGGGCGCAGAGGTTACGGTAAAGACCCACGCTTGGGATGATTATATGCTGACGAAGCTCTTGGCCAACGGGGAAGACATCCTCGCGACCAAGCGATTTTTTGCGACGGAGTTTGTCGAAGTCCAAGCCGTGTTTACCAAGAAAGCCGATGTCCCCAAGGTAGCCATCACCCTTGCTAAGGAGGGGAAGGGGACGCTTACCATCGCGGGCTATGATGACCAAGCGCTTCTGGCAGTGCCCGTAGGCTCAGAGCTTACGGTGGTTGCCATGCCAGATGAGGAGTATACCAACACCTCGCTCGTTGCCGGTAGTGAAGATATTCTTGTGAGCAAAAAGTTTGTCGTAACGAAGGCTGTGGAAGTTAAGGCAATCTTTAAGAAGAAGACCGATGCCCCCAAGTTTGCTGTTACCCTAGCTTATGTGGGGCGCGGGACGCTCATGGTCAAGGGGTATAGTACCGAGGCGCTCAATGCTGTCCCGTTGGGTACGAATCTTACGGTAGATGCGATCCCCGTGAGTGGGTATAAGCTTACCTCGCTTACTGCCAACGGGGTAGACATCCGCGAGACCAAGAAGTTCACCGTAACGGCAGCGACCACGGTAACGGCTGTATTTGAAAAGGAGGGGGAGGATGAGCCTGTTCCGCAGCCCAAGACCTTTAAGGTAACACTCACCCAGGGCGAGCATGGGACAATCTCCATCGAAGGTAAGGACGCGGCGGCGCTCGAAGCAGTAGCAGAAAACACCGAGCTCACGGTAATAGCTACACCAGAGGATGATACCTACGAGCTGAAGGAACTCAAGGCGGGCGGGGTAGACATCCTCGCGACCAAGAAGTTCACCGTAACGGCGGCAACCGAGGTAACGGCAGTATTTGGGAAGAAGGGAGAAACGCCAGCGCCTCCGCAGGCAGTAGAGGATGCCCTTCTCGTCGCATTAACGGTAACGCCGAATCTGTTCTCTACCCACTTGCGGCTTGAGAACCCAGAGGGTGTCTCTGTGGCTTACGAACTCGTGAATCTTGCCGGCGTCGTCGTCCGTGCTGGGTTGCTCGACGCGAGAGAAGTTATAGTGGATACGGCAGACCTCTCCGCAGGGCTCTATTTTGTGCGTCTAATGAGCCCAAATGGCGCTGAAAAGAGCCTGACGGTTATTAAGCATTAGACACCGCTTTTAGTGTATCAAAAAGCCCGCTTCTGAAAAGAAGCGGGCTTTCTTTGCGCTAAGATTTGCCCTTAGCGTAACACCTCTTCCTCCCACGCCCCTACGTTGCGGGTCTTCTCGTCAAAGCTGATCCCCACGAGGTGGATAGAGCGCTTCGTCTTACCGAACTTTGCTAAGTAGCCGCTCTCCTTAAGCTGAGCGATGGCGTCTTGGGGAGTGCCCGACGTCATTACCTTGAACTCAAAGAGGTAGACGCGTTTGCGTGTGGTAATGACCATGTCTACGCGCCCAGTAGCACAGATGACCTCGACTTGTACCTGCATTTCAAGGACATAGAAAAGGGCGTAGAGCACGGATTGGTAATAGTATTCGCGCAGGGGCTGCCCCTCCTCGCCACTCGGGATGTTGCCGTAATGAATCCCTGCAAGTACCTTTTTCACCCACTCGATGACCGTGGCGATATCTCCTGAGAGAAGGGCACGGTTGATATTCCCTATCGACTTTGAAATCAACGAGTCGTCTACAGCTGTGTAGTATGGGAGGAGGTTCTTTAGGAAGCCTTGGCGTACCTCCTCGTTAGGAAAGCCGAGGATGAAGTGCCCAAGTTTAGGCAGGTGCTTTTTGATGGTGAGGTAGCCTGATTGAAATAGGAGGGGGATGGAGTCCGTACCCCCGTAACGGAAGTTCTGCATAGAGTCGCTGTCTATCTCCACCTCGTCGTTAAGGTCGGGGATCGGGTAGACGTTATGCATCAAGGACTTGACCACATACTCGGGCGTCGCGCTCTCAAACCAATAGTAGTCATATTCGCTATTCGCGAGCACCTTTATGAGACTAAAGGGGTTGTAGACGCGCTCCCCTTTTTTGGAAAAGCAGTAACCGTCGTACTTCTTTTTGAGGGTTGCGCGAGTCTTCGCGACGGTGCTCTTTTGAGCCTTAGCGAGTCGCTCTATTTCGGGCATGAGGTTGTCTGTGAGCTCCTGCTCGGTAAAGCCACAGATGGCGGCATAGTTGTCTAATAACGTGATATCCATCAGGTTATTAGCGCCGCTAAAGAGGTTGGTTTTACTAAACTTCGTTATCCCTGTCAGGAAGGCGAAGCGGATGTAGCGGTCGCAGTGCTTGAGCACCTCGTAGAAGGCGCGGAGGAGCGAACGGTTCGCCTCGTTGAGCTCGGGGTCTTGTAGGGTAAGGAGGAGGGGTTTATCATACTCGTCGATGAGGATCACAACCTGCTTTTGGGTCTTTTGATAGATCGTCTTGATGAGATAAATAAAACAGTCTTCAATGTCTTCGTCTTCTCGTATTACGCCATAACGTTTTTCAAACTCTCTCAATTGAGAGTCGATACGTTTTTTCAGCGTATCGTTTTCTTCGTAGTATTTTGCATTGAAATCGAAGTAAAGCACAGGACTTTCCTCCCACGGTTCGCGCCGTAATCTGTGCGCGAGCTCTTCTTCGTGAGCCGCAATGTAGAGCCCTTCGAAGAGGTGCTTTTTTCCTTCAAAATAGGCTTGGAGGGTAGACAGGAAGAGGCTCTTGCCGAAACGGTGGGGGCGACTGAGGAAGAAGAAACTCCCAAGCGAGAGGAGTTTCTCTATGTATTGGGTCTTGTCTATGTAGATAGTTCCCTTGTTGCGCAATTTTTCAAAGGTTTGCGTATCGATGGGTAAGCTGCGCTGTTCGGTCATCTTCGTCTCCTTCGTTGGTTTCCACAAAGATACGGTTTTAACGATAAGGGCGCGCAGTTTCACGAGAGGCGTGAGGACTAGCGCAGCACCTCTTCCTCCCACGCCCCTACGTTGCGGGTCTTCTCGTCAAAGCTGATCCCCACGAGGTGGATAGAGCGCTTCGTCTTACCGAACTTTGCTAAGTAGCCGCTCTCCTTAAGCTGAGCGATGGCGTCTTGGGGAGTGCCCGACGTCATTACCTTGAACTCAAAGAGGTAGACGCGTTTGCGTGTGGTAATGACCATGTCTACGCGCCCAGTAGCACAGATGACCTCGACTTGTACCTGCATTTCAAGGACATAGAAAAGGGCGTAGAGCACGGATTGGTAATAGTATTCGCGCAGGGGCTGCCCCTCCTCGCCACTCGGGATGTTGCCGTAATGAATCCCTGCAAGTACCTTTTTCACCCACTCGATGACCGTGGCGATATCTCCTGAGAGAAGGGCACGGTTGATATTCCCTATCGACTTTGAAATCAACGAGTCGTCTACAGCTGTGTAGTATGGGAGGAGGTTCTTTAGGAAGCCTTGGCGTACCTCCTCGTTAGGAAAGCCGAGGATGAAGTGCCCAAGTTTAGGCAGGTGCTTTTTGATGGTGAGGTAGCCTGATTGAAATAGGAGGGGGATGGAGTCCGTACCCCCGTAACGGAAGTTCTGCATAGAGTCGCTGTCTATCTCCACCTCGTCGTTAAGGTCGGGGATCGGGTAGACGTTATGCATCAAGGACTTGACCACATACTCGGGCGTCGCGCTCTCAAACCAATAGTAGTCATATTCGCTATTCGCGAGCACCTTTATGAGACTAAAGGGGTTGTAGACGCGCTCCCCTTTTTTGGAAAAGCAGTAACCGTCGTACTTCTTTTTGAGGGTTGCGCGAGTCTTCGCGACGGTGCTCTTTTGAGCCTTAGCGAGTCGCTCTATTTCGGGCATGAGGTTGTCTGTGAGCTCCTGCTCGGTAAAGCCACAGATGGCGGCATAGTTGTCTAATAACGTGATATCCATCAGGTTATTAGCGCCGCTAAAGAGGTTGGTTTTACTAAACTTCGTTATCCCTGTCAGGAAGGCGAAGCGGATGTAGCGGTCGCAGTGCTTGAGCACCTCGTAGAAGGCGCGGAGGAGCGAACGGTTCGCCTCGTTGAGCTCGGGGTCTTGTAGGGTAAGGAGGAGGGGTTTATCATACTCGTCGATGAGGATCACAACCTGCTTTTGGGTCTTTTGATAGATCGTCTTGATGAGATAAATAAAACAGTCTTCAATGTCTTCGTCTTCTCGTATTACGCCATAACGTTTTTCAAACTCTCTCAATTGAGAGTCGATACGTTTTTTCAGCGTATCGTTTTCTTCGTAGTATTTTGCATTGAAATCGAAGTAAAGCACAGGACTTTCCTCCCACGGTTCGCGCCGTAATCTGTGCGCGAGCTCTTCTTCGTGAGCCGCAATGTAGAGCCCTTCGAAGAGGTGCTTTTTTCCTTCAAAATAGGCTTGGAGGGTAGACAGGAAGAGGCTCTTGCCGAAACGGTGGGGGCGACTGAGGAAGAAGAAACTCCCAAGCGAGAGGAGTTTCTCTATGTATTGGGTCTTGTCTATGTAGATAGTTCCCTTGTTGCGCAATTTTTCAAAGGTTTGCGTATCGATGGGTAAGCTGCGCTGTTCGGTCATCTCTCTTTCCTCCTTCTTTCTCACAAAGATACGATTTTGGCATGCACTCTTAGACGATGCACTCTTAGCGCCGATTTTGCGCCATTTGACTACCTTTGCGTGTACACAAGTAGGTGCGCAAGACCATGGAAGAGCAAACACTAGACCTCACCCTCAAAGAGCTGGGCATACTGCCCGAGGAGTATCAACAAATCGTGAAGATACTGGGGCGCGAACCCAACTACACCGAATTGAGTATCTATTCGGTGATGTGGAGCGAGCATGCCTCCTACAAGAACTCCATACGCTGGATCAAGAAGTTGCCTCGTAAGGGCAAGTATCTCCTTGCGGAGGCGGGCGAGGAAAATGCAGGGCTGGTCGACGTGGGCGACGGCTTGGCATGTGTCTTCAAAATAGAGTCGCACAACCACCCCTGCGCCGTAGAGCCCTACCAAGGGGCGGCGACGGGCGTCGGCGGTATTAACCGCGACATCTTTACGATGGGGGCACGCCCCGTAGCACAACTCAATTCGCTACACTTTGGTAACCTTGACAATGCGCGGACACGCTGGTTGCTCAATGGTGTGGTGCGCGGCATTGGTGACTATGGCAATTCGTTTGGCGTAGCGGTCGCCGGCGGCGAGGTGGTCTTTGACCCGTCGTACGAGACCAATCCGCTCGTTAATGCGATGTCGGTAGGGCTCGTGAAGCGAAACCACGTAATTTCGGCTATTGCTAAAGGGGCGGGTAACCCCGTCTTTATCGTCGGTTCGGCCACGGGGAAGGACGGGATTCACGGTAGCACCTTCGCCTCGGCAAACATCACCGAAGACTCGGCTAAGGATATCCCCTCCATCCAAGTGGGTGATCCCTTTGCAGAGAAGCTCCTTTTGGAAGCAACCCTCGAGCTGGCACAGACCGACACCCTCATCGGGATGCAGGACATGGGGGCGGCGGGTATCATCTACTCCACCTCGGAAATGTCGGCTAAGGGCGAATGTGGAATGCAGATAAACCTCGACCTCGTGCCGCGCCGTCAGGAGGGGATGTTGGCTCACGAGATCCTCCTCTCAGAGTCGCAAGAGCGCATGCTCGTCGTGGTCAAGAAGGGGCGCGAGGCAGAGGTAAAAGCCATCTTTGACAAATGGGACGTCCCCTGCGTACAGATCGGGGTCGTGACCGATTCGCCCGACCTCGAATTTTCTTACCAAGGTCAGCTCGTCGCTCGCGTGCCCGCCGAGTCGCTCGTCCTTGGGGGAGGCGCACCACAGTATGAGCGCGAGTATCGAGAGCCCGCCTATTACAAGCGTTACCAGCAATTTGATATTAACCAAGTGCCCGAGCCGGAAGACTTGACTACCATCGCAAAGGAGCTCATTGCGCAACCCAACATCGCCTCTAAGCGCTGGGTCTATGAGCAGTATGACACCATGGTGGGCGACTATAACCTCACGGTCAACACCCCCGCAGATGCTGGTGTCGTGGCGATAAGAGGGAGTAAGAAAAGCCTCGTCGTGTCGGTGGACTGTAACCCCCGCTATGTCAAAGCAGACCCCTACGTGGGGGCGATGATTGCCGTGGCAGAGGCGGCGCGTAATGTGGTCTGCACGGGCGGCGTACCTATCGCCATTACCAACTGTCTGAACTTTGGCAACCCCTATAACCCAGAGGTTTACTGGCAGTTTGTCCGTTCCATCGAGGGAATGGCAGCTGCTTGTACGCGCTTTGAAACGCCGGTGACGGGGGGGAATGTGAGCTTCTACAATCAGTCGACCATAGGCGACCGCGACGAGGCGGTCTCGCCTACGCCGGTGATCGGGATGCTAGGGCTCTTGAACCAGATTCAACACCGCACCTCGCTCGCCTTTGAGAAGAAGGGGCACATGATTTACCTCCTCGGTACGTCGCGCAACGACATCGGCTGTTCGGAGTACCTCGTCTCACACCACGGGATTACGGAGTCCTCCGTGCCCTACTTCGACCTTGAGGAGGAGTATAAGTTGCAGATGCTCGTGTCGCAACTCATTGAGAAGCGTCTCATCGCCTCGGCACACGATGTATCAATGGGGGGGCTCTTTACCACACTCGTGGAGTCGGCTATGCCTAACAACTTGGGGTTTGATATTACTTCTGATGCGGAGATCCGTCTCGATGCCTTCCTCTTTGGCGAGTCGCAGAGTCGCGTGGTGGTTTCTGTAACCGAAGCGTGTGAGGAGAAGTTTGTGGACTTTATGCTCGAGCGCGACGTCCCGATGTGCTTGTTGGGGCACGTCACCAAGTCTGAGATCCGCGTCGACGACGTCTCTTACGGCTTTATAGCAGACTATAAGCACAGCTACGAAACGGCATTGGAAGAGAAGCTGCGTCGCTAACCTAATCTTTTTTCCTTGTGAGTAAGCAAGAGATCATCGGGGCAATGTTTAACGACATTGCCCCGCGTTATGATACCCTAAACCATCTCCTGAGTTTAGGGCTTGATAAGCGATGGCGTCGCGCCGCGGTGCGACGTGTGGCGGCGATTCGCCCTGCGGCAGTGTTAGACCTTGCGGCGGGGACGGGCGATATGACGCTTGCCCTCTTGAAGCGTTATCTGCCGCAACGGGTCTGTTGTGCAGACCTTTCGCCCGAGATGTTGGGTCGTGGAAAGGAGAAGATTAGCAGGAGGCTTGCTAAGCGTTTTGGAAAAAAGCGTCTTGCGCAACGAATTGCCCCCCCCACGACCGAATTTGTCGAATGTACAGCAGAGGCGTTGCCTTTTGCCGACGAGAGTTTTGATGTGGTGATGATTGGCTTTGGTGTGCGCAACTTTGCTGACATCCCGCAGTCGATGCGAGAGATAGCTCGTATTCTTAAGCCTAGTGGACGTTTGGTAGTCTTAGAGTTCTCGATGCCGCGTCGAGGGTTCTTTGCGCTTCTTTACCGCCTATACTTGCGCCTATACTTGCCCCTCGTAGGAGGGGTCATTTCGGGCTCGTTTCGCGCCTACCGTTATCTACCCTCGTCAATGCAGCAATACGCACGAGAATCGCCCTTATTGCCTGCAATAGAGGCGTCTGGTTTGCGCCTCGTCGAGCAGCGTCCCCTCACGGGCGGCACGGTGATGTTGACGGTGGGAGTGCGGGTCTAAGGGAGGGGAGGGCTAAGTTTGTACGGACGCACACGATAGGCGTCCGTTTTTTTGTGCCGCTTGTCGCCTACACGACCCCGCCTTGCCCGCTTGTCGCCCGCACGGGTCGCGCGCCCTTAACGCCGGACGCAACGCGATGCGTCCGTACAAAAGATCGTTGGTTGATAATGCGCGGCGTTACCGCAAGGCGCATGGGAATCTGTGTCTTGTACGGATGCGCATCGTGTGCGTCCGTAACGCCGCGCCTGCCCGATCATCCTTTACTCGCTTGTCGCCCGCACGGGCCGTCCGCCCTTAGGACCGCTCTAGGTATTTTCTGCAACTATGTAGCTTTTTCGTTTTTTATGCGTTACCTTTACAAGACAGTTATAAGTCAGTTAAACCTAAAGATAAAGAAAGGATACACAACATGAGGAGACGGAAATACTACTTACTGTGGCTCGCGGGGTTATTCCCCTTGCTACTGGCGCTGTTTGGGGGCGGCAGGGCATACGCCCAAGGAGAACCTACGTTCAATCTAACGATTTGCGGGCAAAGTATCTCATCCTCAGGTACCGTCCCAAGCCCATGGATTGAAGAGGGGAGCGTCGATGTGAAGATCACGCCCCAGACAGGCTTTCACGCCGTGGAGATTAAACTTAACGCAGCTAAGATTGTAAAACCTGCGAGCGTAAACAACTACCTGAAAGCGATCGAGTGTAAGGGTGCGGTCGTGGCGACGATCTTGGTCGACGGTGAGTGTCAGTTTTATTACGATAGGGATAAGAAGGGCACGGTGGGTATCGAATATGAGGGGAAAAGCCCTCTGACAATTAAGGCGGCCGATGGCGCGACAACCAGTGCGCTCATGATCATGGCAGAGACGATCATCTCAACCGGGTCGGGGCTTACTCTTGAAAAAACGAAGCTTGAGGGGATAGGGAATCTCCGTGGGATTGCCTGTACGGGTGACGGCGGGAAACTCACGCTCAACGAGGCTAGGCTGAGCTTATCATTAAAAGACAATAAAGCCTCCTGTATCACAGGCTTTACTGCGATCGAGCCCGAACTCAAGTATCAGAATTACGTGACCGAGCACTACCTCTTGGAGTATGCAGACAACGCTTTGTCGCTCACCAAGCCGTTCCGCCGTCTGTGTAGTAAGATCGAGCTCCAGCAGCTCGATAACTATCGTGGTATCCAGGTGGGAGGAGTCCCTATTACCGCAGACAACGAGAGCGACGTGTTGGGGGATAACACGGTGACTTATAACAGTGTCGACAACATTTTAACCCTGAGAGGGTTGACCACCCACAAACAGATTTTCAATCACTCTCAAGAGGGGTTGACTATCGAGCTCGAGGGGCAAAGCGTAATCAATTCGACCGAGATCGAAGAACCATTGATAAAATTGCAAGCCAATACTACCATTACGGGTTCAGGTTCCTTGGAAGTCAACCTATCGAAAGCTTTTCAAGATATCCTCTTGTTCCCAATCTGGAAGCCGGCTTCGCTGACCATCAAGGCGACCAGCGTCGAGCTGAAAGGGGCAAAGTACTGTTTCGGTCGCGCGGTTCTAGGCTCAGATGCTGCATTCCTTTCTATCGAAAATGCGACAGTGGGGTTAGAAGCTGAGAGTGGTATTTTGTTCTATATGTATGCTTTTGAAACCGAACAGGTTGCAAGTACACAGTATGTGATAGAAAGAAACGAATTTACCGGTACACTCGAGCTTAAAGATGCGCCCGGCGGCACGCTGCTTACGAAACTCAATTTCCTTCCCTCGCCCTCTACCCCGACGAGGTTTGACCTCTGGATTTGCGGCAAACAAGTCACGAGTGATAACTGTGACGACTTCCGTCATGGGGTGCTCGGCGGCAAAGTCTCATACGACAACGTATTTAAAACCCTCTCCCTCGAAGGCGCGACCCTCTACCAAGACGGTAGCGACCCGATCATTGACAACAGGGGCATCGATGGGCTCAAGATCTTATTGTCAAAGGGGGCATTAAAAGAGTCCAATAAGTTGAGTTCGAGAGAACTAGATGGAGTCGCCATCAAGGTGGCTGCTAATACGCATATTCTTGGGGAGGTCTCCTCGGGAGAGAATACGCGGAAGCTCGTGTGTGATGACAAGGGCAGAATCATTATCGAGGGCGACAAGAGCCTTACCATCGAGTCTGCCATTGTCACGTGTGAGGAGCTTAAGGGCGATGCTTCGCAAGAAGCCCAGCTCGTCGTAAAATATGACGGTTTATATAGCGCGCTAGGCGTCGCGAATCTGGGCTCACTGACGCTCGACGGTCAAGCGAAGATCCTTGAGCCGGCAGGGGCGCAATTTAACGCTGCTACCCACAAGCTCAGTAAAGAAGGCGAGGCTAAGATCGGTGTAATCCACTACCCATTACACTTCTTTGGTATAGAGGTAACCGAGCTCAACAAGGGTGATCTCGTAGTCGCTGCCGCTGTTACCTCGGCAGGTGCAGTTGCTTCGTTTGAGCCTGGTGATGGCGCTGGAAAAAAGCCTACCTTAACCCTTAAGGGCGAGTTTAAGAAAGATCTATCTAAACTGGAGAATTGGGTTGAGGTGGTGTCGAGCAATCTTCCTGATCTTGACATCGTTTACGATGGGGCGGTAACCCTAGGGGGGGCGTCGAACTCGCTTAGATTGAGGAAATCGGCAACACTTAAGCCCGCCGATGTAGCCTCGATGCTCACTTTTTCTCAGACTCCGGGTACATTTGAGAACTCCACAGATGCGATTGTGATAGAGAGTGGCAAACTCCGTCTCTATGGGCATATAGAGGTTGCGGCGGGCCAGCGAGCTATTTTTGCTAATGCGGATGCTTCGGTTCTTTTTGGCGGGGGCGCTCACGTAGAGCTCACGAGTCCTATACCCTTTAAGGGGAAAATTGAGAATCCGCTTCCCACGATCTCCTCACCTGCGGGGGCAAAGTATGATGCCGAAAAAGGGGTGATTGTAGACGCATCAGATAACGAGATTACAAACCAAAAGGTGGTCTTCGAAGCCGCCCCGATCGTGGACTATGACCTCTGGATTGGTGGCGTACAAGTTACCAGCGAAAATGCCGCTGATTTAGCCGCAGCCCTCGGTGGGATGGTGGAATTAGGCGAGGAAGGTAAGTTCTCTTTCGCGGTCGATGGCAGTGGCGACTATCTCCTTCAGATGACCAACGTGA
>CALHZE010000154.1 GCA_938040915.1 uncultured Bacteroidia bacterium
TGCTACTTCGTCCCCATCTTTATCATGACCATCGCGGGCTTTTTTATGAGAGTTTTAACGCCCAAAGTTGGGACGCTTTGGGCTTTCGGAATACCTTCGTACAAGACAACGTGGCAGAGTCAGACTATGGGGTCATCCGAGGTCTTCATTACCAGATCGCGCCGTCGCCCCAAGCGAAATTGGTCGGAGCGTTGCAGGGACGCATCTTAGATGTGGCTGTCGATTTGCGGAAAGAGTCTCCCGCTTTCGGGCAGTTCGTCGCGGTCTGGTTAGACGATAAAGAGCACGCGATGTTGTACATCCCACACGGTTTTGCGCACGGGTATGCCGTACATAGCGCACACGCCGTTGTGCAGTATAAGTGCGACGATTTCTGGGATCCGCTCACCGAGCACGGGATTGCGTACAATGACCCCACTTTAGCGATCCCGTGGGGGATACCAGAGGAGAAGGTCATTGTCTCCGAAAAAGACAAGCGTCACCCGCTCTTTCATCGTGCCACTTACTAAGCGGGGAGGGGAAGGATGAGGGTCGTCGTCACAGGTGCAAACGGACAGTTGGGTCGGACGCTTCGCTACCTTTCTCCTTGGACGGAGGTCGCTTATCTTTCGCACGCCGATTTGGATGTGACGTCGCGCGTCGCGTTGGCGCGTTTCTTTGAGCAGTTTCGCCCGCAGTGGGTAGTCAATTGTGCTGCTTATACCGCAGTGGATCGTGCCGAGTCGGAGGTCGATGCGGCTTATCAGGTCAATGCGTTAGCGCCACGTCTTTTAGCGGAATGTGCTGCCGAGGTGGGGGCGCATCTTTTGCATATCTCGACGGACTATGTCTTCTGTGGCGAAGGGAATTTACCCCACACCGAGCAGGCTGTTCCTGCCCCCGAGGGCGTTTATGCTCGCAGTAAACGTGCGGGGGAGATTGCAGCACTCGATGCGGGTAATACGCTCGTGCTCCGTACCAGCTGGTTATACTCCTACTACGACCGCAACTTCTTTCGCACGATTGTAACGAAGTGTTTGCAGAACGCCTCATTACGAGTCATTTATGACCAAGTAGGTACACCGACCTGGGTAACAAATCTTGCGCAGGCGATTATCAAAATTGTAAACAAGGAGTGCCGCGAAACGGGGATTTTTCACTATTCGGATTTAGGGGTGTGCTCGTGGTTCGATTTTGCTTGTTATCTTCGCATGCTCGTTGGTGCGACTAATGAGGTGCTTCCGATTCGGACGAATGAGTGGTCGGCAGCCGCACCACGTCCTGCGTATAGTGTTTTAGATTCTGCGTATACGCGAGCACATTTTGGTCTCGAGGCGATGAGTTGGTTAGAGGGGGTTCGGGCTTGTTTTGAAGAGCTCAAGGGGCGCGAGGCTGGTGCGTTCTTTCATAGGGAATATATAAAGAAACGTTAAATGGATATATCCGAAGAAATCATGGCGCGTGTTCGCGCGTGGCTGTCTTACGAATATGATAAAGATACGCGCGAACGAGTACAGTGGCTTTTAGAGAATGATCTGGTGACGCTCCAAGAGTCTTTTTCCGGCGACTTAGAGTTCGGAACGGGGGGCATGCGAGGCATCATGGGGGTCGGTCCTAATCGGTTAAATATTTATACCATCGGGCGTGCTACGCAGGGGTTAGCGAATTATCTGCAGAAGAATTATCCCACGGTAGCAGAGTTGCGCGTAGCTATTGCGTATGATTGCCGAAATAACAGTGCGCGTTTTGCTGAGGTTGCTGCAGATACGTTGGCGGCGAATGGGATTCGCGTCTTCTTGTATGAAAGCCTTCGTCCGACGCCTCAGTTGAGTTTTACCGTTCGGACGCTTTCTTGCCATGCGGGGATCGTGATAACCGCGTCTCACAACCCCAAAGAGTATAACGGTTATAAGGTTTATTGGGGCGACGGTGCGCAGGTTGTGCCCCCTCATGATAAGGGGATTATCGATGAGGTGCGCGGGTTAGAGAACGTCGAGGCGGTCAAGCATAAGGGAGACCCTTCGCTCATTGTTCGTATCGGACGTGAGATTGATGAGGTCTATCTGAGTACGCTCTTAGATTCTCCGTTTTGTAGGGAAAAGCTCTCGGAGGCGGCCACGGAGATGGGGATTGTTTATACCCCGATTCATGGGACGGGGGCGACGCTGATTCCACAGGTCTTGCGTCGTCGTGGTTTTAAGAATGTGCATGTTGTAACCAAGCAACGCGACCCCGATGGGGATTTTAAGACGGTCGTGTCGCCTAACCCCGAGGAGCCCTCGGCGATGAGCCTTGCCGTTGCTTTGGCTGAGGAGACGCAAGCAGCGCTGGTCTTGGGGACAGACCCCGATGCTGATCGTGTGGGCGTTTACGCGCGTGACCCCAAAGGGGAGCTGGTGCGTTTTGATGGAAATCAGATAGCGATTCTTTTGGCTTATTTCGTGTTAGAGCGCGAGCAGGAACTCAAGCGTCCGCGCAGCAAGCGTTTTATGGTGCGCACCATCGTGACGACGCCCCTGCTCGATGCTTTAGCACAGGCCTATAAAGTTGAGATGCGTCACGTCCTCACAGGCTTTAAGTACATTGCCGAGGAAATTGCGGCGAGCGAAGGGAAGTGCCGTTTTGTGATGGGGGCTGAGGAGAGTCACGGTTATTTGGTGGGCGATAAGGTGCGCGATAAAGATGCGGTGCAGAGTTGTCTCCTCTTGGCAGAATTTGCGGCGTGGGCACTCGCCCATGGGACGAACCTTTGCGAAGAGCTCCAGCGTCTTTATGCAAAGTATGGTTATTGGAAGCACGCGCAACGCTCTTTGGTACGGAAAGGCGACGAAGGAAAGCGGGAGATCGAAGAACGGATGCGACTGCTACGCACGACGCCCTTAACGATGTTAGGGGAGGAGAAGGTGGTACGCGTGACGGACTACTTGACGGGGCGTGCTTACAATCCGCAAAACCAAGAAGAGTATGCAAAGCCCGTACTTCATGCCGATGTGATGGAGTTTGAGACGGAGGGGGGTTCGCGCCTCTTGGTTCGTCCTTCGGGGACTGAGCCTAAGATCAAGTACTATCTCGGAGTACGTGCGCCGCGTTTTGATGCCCAAATAGAGGCTGTGCTCACGGCGCGCATCGAGCAGATTTTTAATACCATCGCCGAATAGGGAGCATCCTCATGCTTTTGGTCTTTGCCACACAAAATCTTCATAAGGTAAAGGAGGTAGCTTCGTTGCTCCCTTCTTGTTACACGATAGCGCCCCCTACTGACTTTGGGTGGAAAGGGGAGATACCTGAGGAGCACGATACGCTCGAGGGGAACTCTCTACAGAAAGCGCAGGTACTTTATGACGCGCTGCAGCGCCCAGTCTTCTCAGACGATTCGGGGCTTGAGGTGGATGCTTTGGGGGGAGCGCCCGGTGTCTACTCGGCGCGCTATGCCGGAGAACATTGTTCGTTTGACGACAATGTCAACAAGCTCTTGGAGGCTCTGGACGGAGTTACGCAACGTCGCGCACGTTTTCGCACGGTGGTAACGCTCATTATCGATGGTGAGGTTCATCAATTTCAAGGGAGTGTCGAAGGGGAGATTCTCACCGAAAGACATGGAGAGGAAGGTTTTGGTTACGACCCTATTTTCCGCCCAGAAGGGGTAGCGTTATCTTTTGCCGAAATGCCGCTCGCCCAAAAGAATGGCATGAGTCACAGGGCGCGTGCCGTTGCCGCTATGGTAGATTATCTCCAGAAAGCCTTCCCATGTACTTAAGGTTCTTTTTGCTTTTTCTTTGTGTCTTAATCTTGCGCCCCAGCCTCTTTGCTCAAACAGGAGAATGGGGCGATTTGCTGTCCTATTATGCTTCTACGGGGCTCACGAGCAATGCGCAGAGCTGTGTCAACATCACCCCGTCGACCCTGTTGTGTTATGATTTCAGCTCGGGTGAACGCACCCGTTATTCGAAACTAAACAAACTTTCGAGCACCGATATCTTACAGGCGCGCCTATTAGTGGATGGGGCGTTGTGGATTAGTTACCGTTCGGGGCGCATTGATTGTCTACCTGAAACGGGGAGGTTAGAAACCCTTTCAGACTTGGAAGAAAAGGTTGCACGAGGCGAACGAACACCGCTCTCGGATTTTGTTGCACTGGATGGGACACACGTCGTAGGAGTGAGCCGAGAGTATATCTATCTATTTCACGACCGACAACTTACGACCTCCTTCCCTCTTTGGGGAGACGAGAGAGCCTCTATGTTGAAGTTGAATGGTGTACTCCGTACGCCCGAAGCGCTTTATTTTGCCACCTCTGACGGGGTTTATATGACGAGTGGTGTGGATGTCGCAGCGGGATCGTCGGAAAGAGTCGGTCGACTACGAGGTGAGATCCGTACGTTGTTGCTGGTAGATGGTCAATTGGTTGCGGTGCGTATGCTCTCAGTGGGTTACGAATTGTTGCGTTATGAGGGAGGGGAGTGGCGCGCATTTGCACAGCGTCCTTACGCCTTAGAGGGACTCCCCTGTGCGACCACATCGGGTGTTTTACTGCCAGAAACGGAGCAGGTGGTGCAGGTGTCACTGCAAGGGGAGGAGCGCACCCTTTTTTCTGACCAAGGCGTTGCCCCAACGCAACAGCTTAGAGCGGTCGGGCTTTGTGTGTCGGAGGATGGTGCTATCTATGTCGCAAGCCGTCACCGCGGCTTATTGCGAATCTCGACGGAGGGTGGCATAGAGTCATTATCGCCGGTAAGCCCTGCGTTTGTGAAGTGCGGAGGAATATTAGCGACCTCTCAACAGGGGGTCGTGCTGGCGAATGATGAGGTCTCGGCGGATGGGGTGCTGCCGCAGACGGCGCCATTCCTTTTTTTTCGCTCGTCATCT
>CALHZE010000155.1 GCA_938040915.1 uncultured Bacteroidia bacterium
CGGCAACGCCGCGCCTGCCTGCTTATCCCTTTTCAACCGAATGGTGGGGTTTTGTAGGGGCGCTGCATGCAACGCTCTCTGCAACGATGCTGTTGATTAGCAGTAAGATTACGGTTTCGGCTCTGAAAGGTCTTTGGGTCTTATGCTCTCGCGTTTTGACGTTTTCCTTTGGTTGGAGGCGTACGTTCTCAGATCATTACTCTTAACTGTAACTTTGCGTCCGTTCCCTTCTTTTTCTGAGCACGTAACTTTATTGGTTTGTGGGAGCAGACTTATTTGCTAACGGAGGACAGGAACGAATCTGACAAAAGAACCGTTCGATCATTACGTCAATCGCTGAATCCGAATCATCCAGAGTACTCAAAAGTACACCCTACTCCTAGTAAGGAGAGCAGTGGAAGTAATAAAAATGCCTAGCATTAGGCTGGCGTGAGCGAAGGGGGGGCTACATAGCCTCCCTTTTTTGTTTCTTTCCTATTTCCATAAAACGACAAGAAATACCCTGCCAGAAAACTCGTGTGTGGGGCAAACGCCACCAATCAATAGGTGACACCCGCGTAAAATCGGGCTATGTGCCCCCTTTGCACCAAACCTACATACACATTGCTGCGTTACCGTGGAAAAATATTTAGAGGAAACATGGTTCGATTCGTACTCCTTTTACTTTGCCTAGCTTTCGCTGGCGCGCTCGTGGCACAAACACCAATAGACTTTTATGGTCACTCGGTTACGCCGCCTAAAAATATCGCTTCGTTGCAGAAAGGAGCAAAGAATGCTTATGCTGCACTTGGACGACCTGTCGAAGGGCAATACATTCTCCTTGCGCAGTTTAAGGAAGACCCCACGATGTCAGATCGCCTCAATCTCAAACAGTATGGCGTGACCGTCTATGATAACGTGGGAACTCAAACCTACTTTGTGGCTGTTAAGTCTGACAAAATCCGTCAGTGTACTAAAAAGACCAATATGGTTTCTCTTTTTGCAGTAAAAGACGAATGGAAACTGAGTGGGATGATACGTTCCGACTCGATACCTGCATACGCTCTTGATGGCACGAAGGTCGGAATTATGGTCTCCTACCTTGAGTCTATCTCTGAGAAGACCATTAAGGCACGTCTTAAAGCGCTTGGCTTAAAGCAACTTCCGAAGTTGGAGGGGAAACCCTATTATACTTTCGACTATTGGATCGATCGTAAGAAAATTCGCACTCTCGCTAAAGAAGCGTGGGTGAAACGAATCCGACTGGTCTATCCGCCCGCTGCGGCAGAACCTGCAGAATAAGGCGTTCTCCTTTCTTCTCAAAAACCATTACCTTAGCCCTAGAGATTCTATTCGGTTAAGGTTGTGTGACAATGAGACGTATCGCCCTGATAGTAAACCCTATCTCCGGACGCGCCGGACGACAACGCGCTAAAATAGAGATCATCCGCTACGCCAAACGACTTGCTCGCCAGCTCGGCGACGACCTCTACCTACACCTCTCCCGTTACCACGAGCACGCCCTAACCCTCGCCCGCGAAGAGGTACAATGCGGCGCCTCACTCGTCATTGCCGTCGGCGGCGATGGCACGGTCAACGAGGTCGCGCGCGGTCTCATCGGTTCACACACAGCCCTTGGCATTGTCCCCATGGGGTCTGGCAACGGACTCGCGCGACACCTCGCCCTCCCCCTCTTGACGCGTGCGGCTCTCAAAGAGACCCTCATGCACGCCCCCATCCCCATGGACTGCGGTCTACTCAACGGCAAACCCTTTTTTACGACCGCCGGCATAGGCTTTGATGCCGAAGTTGGGTGGATGTTTGCCAACCTTGGTACGCGCGGGCTCAATAGTTATATCAAAGCCACCGCACAGCTCTTTTTCAACTACTCGCCCCGAGACTACCACCTTACGGTCGACGGACGCGAAATACAAACCACTGCGCTCCTTGTCACCTTTGCCAATGCCTCGCAATTTGGCAACAATGCCCGCATTGCACCTCACGCACTCGTCAACGACGGCAAACTTAACCTCGTGATCGTTAAGCCCTTCCCAAAGCTCGCTATCGGCTACCTCGCCTCCCTGCTCTTTCACGGTCTCGTCGATACCTCTTCCTACATTGAGACCATTCCCTTTCAACACCTCGACGTCCGTTGCGACGCCCCCCTCCGAGGACACATCGACGGCGAGCCCGAGCAACTCCCCCCAGATTTCGAGGTCACAATACACCCCAACGCCCTCCAAGTCGTGCCCGGCGCCTATGCCACCGAGGTTTGTGGCGACCCCGCCCCCGCGATCCTCATCCCTTACCAATACTTAAATCATCTACCCCGCCCCGCACCCCTTGCACGACGACTAAGAAAATCGTTGCGCGTTACGAGGATTATTCGGAAAGGGCGCTTCAGAAATTCCTAAAGGGATTTTCTTTACCCTTCCTGTCATAAACCCTCTTTCACGAATAGGAATCTCTGTATAAATACGCTATCTGAGGCTAGGAAAATGACCTATTTCTTCTATGGCGTTCGTACTCCTCTCGTACGGTTTCCCTACTTCCCCTTCCCTCACCCTATATGATTTAGAAAGTCGTAAAGGAAGAACGACTCTTTCGCCTCCGCATTGTTTTGACGAAAAATCTTACCTTTGCACGGTTAACCATTGAGGAGGATTTGTGTCATGCCTAGCGTACGCGATTTTAAGAAAGAACTGTCTTCGATTATTGATACCCACGCCACCATCCTAAGCTTCGCTTATGCTCAGGCGGCTGCAAAGGGCGGAAAAGAGCTCGAGCAAGTTAAGGCGCTCTACCAAGAGAGCAACGAACGTATCAAGGAGCTCCTCGCGGGCGGCTTCAAGCCCAAGGGGATTAGTCCGAAACAGCACTTTAATAACCTTCGCACTAGTGTCCTACAGCTTTGCGAGGAACAGGAAAAGAAGGTGATGAGCCTACTCGATCTCAACAAGTAGTCTCTACTCTTAAAAGCTCAGAAGGCAGAGGAGCGTTCCCCGCTTCCCTGCCTTTTTTACACCTGCTCCCCTCACACACAGCTACTTTTTCCCCATCCTCACTCGCGCATTGTGCCCACGCGAAGTCTGTGCGCAGGTATCCGTCCGTCGCGTAAAACCAATATCAAAAGCGTATCTTTGTACGTTATATAGATGTGTGACACACATAATACACAAACAGGGTTATGAATCAAGAAGAACTAGACAACCTCCTACTCCAAGAAATTGTAGCCGCTTTGCAAGCCAAGCGCGCACACCAGATCGTCGTGCTCGATATGCGTCCTGTACACTCTTCTATATGCAACTATATGGTCGTTTGTCATGCCGATAGCTCTCCACACATCCTAGCTCTTGTCGACGAAGTCGAGGAACGCGTTGGCGCCGCTACCGGCGAGTACCCCTTCCACACCTCCGAACGCAATAACGCTGAGTGGGTCGTGGTCGACTATTTCTCTATCATGGTTCACATCTTCCTCCCCGAGACGCGCGAACACTACAAACTCGAGGGGCTCTGGGGCGACGCGCCTCGTAAGGAGTATGCTGAGGAAGAGTAGGACAATAGCAACATTTTACCGCCCGCGCGTGTTTTTTCTATCGATAAAATACTCCGTCGTCTCCCCCTATATAGCCAATAACATATGAGCGAATCGCAGAATAAGACCCCCGAGTCGCGCACCCCTAAAAAACGCCCCTTCAACTTCATTTGGCTCTATGCCGTGCTGTTGCTAGGGATGGTCGCGCTGCATTTCTTTTACAGTTCCCCCAGCCAAGTCGAAACCAACTGGCAACAAGTGCGCTCGGAAATGCTCGAGCCGGGCTATGTGCTCAAGCTCGTGGCCGTGAGAAACCGAGGCATTGTGGAGGTCTACCTTACCAATGCCGGCGCAAAACACTTTGAAAAACGGATTGGCTCGCCCGCAGACTTCGGCGTCAATGACCCACACTTCTACTTTACTGTCGGCTCCCTTGACTCCTTCGAGCGCCAACTACAGGAGGCGCAGAAAGACCTCCCTGCCGAAAAACGGATTTACCCCATTTACGAAGACCGCCCTGACTACTTCTCGGGCTTCCTCACGTGGGTTTTCCCTCTGCTGCTCATCATCGCTCTTTGGGTCTTTATTTTCCGTCGCATTAGCCGAGGAGGTGGAGGCGCGGGGAGTTCCAGTATCTTCAGTATCGGTAAGTCAAAAGCGCAGCTTTTCAATAAAGAAGACAACGTTTCTGTCAACTTCTCTGACGTAGCGGGGCTTGAGGAAGCTAAAATTGAGGTGCGCGAAATTGTCGACTTCCTACGTAACCCCGCGAAATATACCGAGCTTGGTGGGAAAATCCCTAAGGGTGTCCTTCTCGTCGGGCCTCCCGGCACGGGGAAGACCCTTTTGGCAAAAGCCGTCGCTGGCGAAGCCAACGTCCCCTTCTTCAGTCTCTCGGGCTCTGACTTCGTCGAAATGTTCGTCGGGGTCGGTGCCTCCCGCGTGCGCGACCTTTTTAAGCAGGCTAAGGAAAAGGGCTCTGCCATTATCTTCATTGACGAGATAGATGCCATCGGGCGTGCCCGTTCTAAAAACGTGGGGTATTCTAGCTCCGAAGAGCGGGAAAATACCCTCAACCAGCTCCTAACTGAGATGGACGGTTTCGCTACCAATCAGGGGGTTATTGTTCTCGCGGCGACAAACCGTGCCGATATTCTTGACGGAGCGCTACTTCGAGCAGGGCGTTTTGACCGCCAAATCCTCGTGGAGTTGCCCGACGTACAAGAGCGTTACGACATTTTCCAAGTGCATCTCCGACCCTTAAAGCTCTCTCCGGAGTTTGACTCTAAGTTCCTTGCCAAGCAGACCCCAGGTTTTTCTGGTGCAGACATCGCCAACGTCTGCAACGAGGCCGCACTGATTGCCGCACGTAAAGGGAAAGAACAGGTGGAGAAGCAAGACTTCCTAGACGCGATTGACCGTATCGTCGGCGGGCTCGAACGAAAGAATAAGATCCTTACCGCCGAGGAGAAGAAACGTATTGCTTTCCACGAATCTGGACACGCCACCGTGAGTTGGCTCTTAGAGTATGCGAGCCCACTCCTCAAGGTCTCGATTATCCCCCGTGGACGCTCTTTAGGCGCAGCGTGGTATGTGCCAGAAGAACGGCAAATCTCTACTAAGACCCAGATGTTTCACGAGCTTTGTGCCCTTCTTGGTGGTCGTGCGGCAGAAGAAGTGGTCTTTGGAGAGGTCTCTACGGGGGCGCTCAACGACCTCGAGCGTGCCAACAAGATGGCATACGCCATCGTAGCCTATTACGGCATGGAGCCCGAGCTCTACAACACCTGCTACTACGACTCTACGGGGAGTGCCGACTATTCGTTCAACAAGCCATTTAGCGAAAAGACGGCGGCGATGATCGATCAAGAGGTGCAGAAGGTTATCAGTGAGGCTTACCAGCAGGCATTGACGATCTTGCGCGAGCACCGCGATCAGCTTAACGAGTTGGCGGGGATGCTCTTACAAGACGAAGTCATCTTCTCTGACGATCTTGAGCGTATCTATGGCAAGCGCGCCTCACACACGCGTTTTGAGGAGCTTGACCTCAAAGAGAACTCTGCTGAGTCTGCTAAAGGAGCGCCTGCGCCCCACGACGATGTTGCCAAGCCCGACTCACAAGAACTGCGCGAAGACCCCCCCACAGGACCACATCACGACGCCCCCCATGAGCCCTCAGAAGCCTAGTGAGCAAGAGTGGCGACCGATATTCCACTCTGCTAACCGTGTCGACCTGCTGGCTATACAAGACTATCTGCAAGCAGAGGGGCTCGAGGTGGTGCTCCTTGATCAGCGCGACAGCATGTACCCCATGCTCGGGCAAGCGGTGCTCCTTGTCGCTCAAAAAGACGAACTTCGTGCTCAAGAATTACTCAATAACTTCTTGACCAATGAACAACCTGTTAAAACGGACGCTTAGTGGAGCAGCCTTTGTGGTGGTAACCGTTGCGGCGATTTTAGGAGGGAGTATCTTTATACTTCCCCTTTTCTTCTTTTTTGCTATGGCGACGCAGTGGGAATTTTACCGCTTGGTTTGGAAGCCAGAGCATCGCGACCGGAAGTTTATCTCCATTGGGCTTGTCGCGGGCGGGTTGCTCTATATTGCCGCTTGTTTCTATGCGTTATCTGAGGCTAGTCGATTGTCTTATATTCTAGCTTATCCGGCGGATGGAATCACTTCGCTCTTGTCTACTCGTGGGTGGTATCGCCTCGCAAAAGGAAGTTTTTTTCTCTCCTTCTTCTTCCTCTTCTTTTACAGCGGATGGCAGATTCTCTACAGTAAGCGAAACACCTCTTTTGCCGATTGGGGAAAGCTCGTTATGGGCTTCTTTTACGTAGCGATCCCTTTTGCTTGTGCAGCGTTTTTCGGAATTGGGAGGCCTTGGCTGTTGCTCGTGGCGCTTATCTTTACTTGGATAAACGATACGGCGGCTTATGGCGTTGGGTCGCTTTTGGGAAAACACAAGCTCATCCCAAGCGTTTCGCCGGGTAAAACGGTAGAAGGGTTTATCGGTGGGCTCGTCTTCACGACTCTTTTCGGCGCATTGCT
>CALHZE010000156.1 GCA_938040915.1 uncultured Bacteroidia bacterium
CGTACAAGACACAGATTCCCATGCGCCTTGCGGCGAGGGCGTTGCATGCAGCGCCCCTACAGGGAACGGGAAGGTATATTTAGACACATCCTCAGCGCCAAAGGCGTCCTTAGGATCGCCCCCTCCTCCACAGGCGCGCCCTTAGCACACTTCTTCCTTCCACTCCCCTACGTTGCGCGTCTTCTCGTCGAAACTCACCCCTACGAGGTGGACGGGGCGACCCGCAGCACAAACCGAATGGAAATACTCCCGATCCTTAATCTGGTCAATGGCGTCCTGTGCCGTGCCTTGGGTGTCCACCTTGAACTCAAAGATGTAAACATGGTTGGGAGTGGAAACGAGCATATCGATGCGCCCCGTGGCACAAACCACCTCAGCTTGCGCATGAACCCCAAGTAAGCGGAAAACGGCGTAGAGTACCGACTGGTAATACTGCTCGCGTAACGGACGCCCCTCCTCCCCGTTCGGGATGTTGCCGTAGAGAATCCCTGCTAGGATCTCTATGATGTGCTTCATGACGCCTGCAAGGTCGCCACTGTCAAAGAGTTCATAAAGCTCTAAAACGACAATATCAATATTGCTGCGAGTGAGGCTCGAATAGAGCGGCAAGAGCTCGTGTAAGAAACCGAAGCGCACCTCCTCGTTCGGATAGCCCAGCTGAAAAATAGTAGCTCTGGCGATGGTATTCTTGATCGTGAGATAGCCCGACTGGAAGAGGAGCGGGATAATCGCATCGTGGTCGTTATAACGGAAGTCTTGCACCACCTGCGCGCCGATCTTTACGTCTTGATCTAGGTCGGGGATGAAGATCCGCATGCGCTTGAGATAGTTGACAAGATAGGAGGGTGTCGCCGTCTCAAACCAATAGTAGTCATATTCGCTATTGGCGAGCACTCGCAGCAGACTAAAAGGGTTGTAAACCCTCACCCCCTTACGTGAAAAACAATACCCGTCGTACTTCTTCTTAAGCGTTGCACGGGTCTCTTCCACGGTGGTGTTTTCTGCCTCGGCGAGCTTCTCTATTTCGGGCGTGAAATACGAGGCGAGCTCCTCCTCCGTAAAACCACAGATAGCATCGTAATTGTCAAGCAAGGTGATATCAATCAGGTTATTCACCCCACTAAAGAGGGTTGTCTTGCTAAACTTGGTAATCCCTGTGAGGAAAGCGAAGCGGATGTAATGGTCACACTGCTTGAGAACCTCATAAAAGGCTTTAAGGAGCGAACGGATCTCTTTGTTAAGCACCTCATCGTCCACAGTTTCCAAGAGGGGCTTATCATATTCGTCGACGAGGATGACCACTTTCTTTTGGGTGGTCTGATAAATCATTCTGATGAGATAAATGAAGCGGTCGTCTGGCGCATCGTATTTACTTTTAATACCGAACTGCGTCTCTAAAAAATCTAATTGTAACGACAAGCGCTCGTGCAAAGGCTTACCTGTGAGGTAGTCCTTCGCATTCAAATCAAAGTAAAGGACAGGCGACGCCTCCCACGGCTCACGCTTCTGCCAGCGGGCGATCTCCTCCTCCCGCTCCGCGATATACAGCCCCTCAAAGAGCTCCTTTTTCCCTTCGAAATAGGTCTTTAGCGTAGACAAGAAGAGGCTCTTACCGAAACGATGCGGGCGACTCAGGAAGAAAATACGTCCGAGAGAAAAAAGCTTTTCGATGTATTGCGTCTTATCGACGTAGAGATCGCCGTCATTGCGCAACTGTTCAAAATCTTGTGTACTAATAGGAAGTCTGCGAGGTCTGTTCATCGGTAACCTGTTTTCGTTGGTACGAAGATAGTAAAAATGGGGCGCGCACCCTTAGCGTAAGCGGTTCTCGCGCATACGCTGGTTATACGACTGAAGGAGCGCCTCCAGACGCCGCGTCAAAATGTCGGCTCGCTGCGGATCGGTCTCTAATAGATTGTGCTCAAGGGAATTATCATGCTGATAATCAAATAGCGCTACAGGGCGCTCTCCATCGTGATGCAGCACATAACCGCCCTCCATCAGCTGATACATCCCGTCATAGTCAGTTATCGCAAAGTGCGGGTCACGACGGCTGAACATATTACTACCAAAAGCGACGAACGAGTCCGAATACCCCAGCAGACTCAACACCGTCGGCAAAACGTCCGCCTGCTGCACCGTCGTGGTGTCATCACGTCCCCGCAGGTCACTCTCCGGCGCATAAAGCAACATCGGCGTAGCAAACCCCATGACAGGTGTCCGATACTCAGGGCGAAGACGACCGTTAGCGTGATCTGCCGTGATAACAAACAGCGTGTTCTTAAACCACGGCTGCAGCGCCGCCGCTTGAAAGAACTTTCCCAGCGCATGATCCGTATAGCCGATGCAACGCACCAAGGGTTCGCCCTCGTCAGGAAATACCCCCTCATACGCCCGAGGTATCTGAAACGGGTCGTGGCTCGAAAGGGTAAACACCGTACCTAAAAAGGGCTGTGGCAAGGTAGATAACTCCGCCACCATTCGCTGCAGGAAGGGTTCGTCCCAGATGCCCCACACCCCGTCAAAGTCACCATCGTTCGCATACTCATCTTTCCCAAAATAGCGCTGATAACCCGCTTGCTTCACAAAGGCATCAAAACCCATAGAGCCATTGGGTGCACCATGAAAGAACATCGAGGCGTAGCCCAACGCACCGAGCGCCTCTCCCAACCCGCGAATACGATTCCCCGAATAGTGTGACGTCACAAAGTGACCATGCAGCGGAGGGATCGACGCCAACACCGACGGCATCGCATCGATACTCTTCCGTCCGTTCGCAAAGGCGTTTTGGAAAAGATACCCCTCCTCGGCTAACGAATCAAAACAGGGCGTATAACCCTTATACCCAGCGATATGGCGGTTTAGCGTCCCTACATATTGCCGCGCAAAACTCTCTATGATTATCACTACCACGTTTCGCCCCCGCAGTGCCCCAAAATGCGCCGTACTATCTTGCGCTAACTGGTGTACGGGCTGGAAATACTGCGCCGCCTCCTCCTCGCTCGCAAAGAAGTGCTTTTCTGGCAGTTCCCGCTTGCCGAGCGTCCGGATGATGCAGTAAGGGGTATTGAGTACCAAGGCGCGGTGCTCGATCTTGTCTACCGAGACATTGGCATAGCTCATCCCGAGCGGTCGCCAACTCTTCGCAAAACTCCCCCCACGAAGCCCCCACGCAGCAAACGTCGCAAAGCAGAGGGTAAAAAACAGTTGTAACGGATAGTAGAAATACCAACGACGCCGCGCACCAACGAAGTAGGTCGGGCGTACCCTCCCATAGAGCACGACCAGTAGCCCTATCCCCATCACAGCCAATAGAGTGATATACCAATACTCCACCACGAGGTGAAGAAAGAACCCGCCCCGCTCGTGGGAAAATTCGCTAAAGACCATCGAGGTCGTACGCCGCAGGGTATTGGGGTAGTAGACACAGTCGGCCAACCCTGCCATCCACCCGAGCGCATTGGGTATATAGTAACTCCACGCCACCACGCGTTGGTATCCCCCCCTGCGGCGGATACCAAGGGGCACGATGCTCAGCACTAAAAAGAGCAGGTTGAGGTAAAGCACCGCCGCCGTATCAAAGCGCAAACCGCCTCCCCACGCACGAAGCACCTGAGCCGCACTCATGTCGGCAAACTGCGCGTAATTGAAAAGGTAGAAGAGCCCGCGCGAGAGACCCAAAAAAAGGTAAGCCAGCGCCAAACGGTAGACGAGCGCAACGACAAATGACGTCTCCCATACAGGCAATAGAGGGCGTTTCTTCAAGTGAATGTTACACATCTAGCGTACTGGGCAATAGCTCATAAGCCTGATTCCGTTGACGAGGTTCAAACCCCGCATCGCGGATTAGGGCGATCATCCCCGCCCTGTCCATTCGGTGTCGCATCCCCGTCGATGCCACTACATTTTCCTCGATCATGATCGACCCCATGTCGTCAGCCCCACCCCAGAGCGACTGCGCAGCGACCTCGTGTCCTACCGTTAACCACGAGGCCTGAATGTGTGGGATGTTGTGCAATACGATCCGCGCCACCGCAATCAGTCGCAGGTGCTCTGTCCCCGTTACGCGCTGGTAGGGGTACTGCGCCGCAAGCCGCGTCCCATGCCCCTGAAAAGGCCACGCGATAAAGGCTAAGAACCCACGACGCCCTTCCGCTAAGGCTTCGGCTTGAAAATCGCGTAGGGTGAGGAGATGTTGCAACCGTTCGGTAAGCGTCTCTACGTGACCATACATCATCGTTGCCGAGGTCAATAACCCCATCCGTTGCGCTTCGCGCATCACCTCGAGCCAAACCGCTGCACTTGCCTTGCGCGGCGATATCAGCTGCCGCACGCGATCGGCGAGGATCTCTGCGCCCGCCCCCGGCAAAGAGTCAAGCCCCGCCCGAACGAGCCGCTCCAAAGTCGCGCGAATCGAGAGCCCCGCCCGCGAGGCGATGTAATATACTTCCGGCGGTCCCAAGGCGTGTAGCTTAACCGTCGGGAACTCGCTCTTGAGCCAACGGAATAGTTCCTCATACGCCTCCAACCCCATCCGCGGGTCAAGACCTCCTTGCAATAAGACTTGGTCTCCCCCTAGGGCTAAGAGCTCCGAGATTTTCGTCCGATACGACTCGCGCGTCGTGGTGAAAAGCGGCAGGTTGCCCGCCCCCGCATGAAAGCCACAAAAGAGGCACGCCGAGGCACACGCATTGGTGATGTTGATGTTCCGATCGATTTGCCACGTTACGTACTTCCCTGCTACATGGCGCTCCCTTACAAGGTGTGCCACCGCCATCAGTTCGTCAAGAGGCGTCTCAAGCCACAGACGCTCTGCCTCTGACAATGAGAATGCTCCGCCTCCAAGAGCCTTTTCGTAAAGCGCACCTAGGGTTGTCATAACTACTTGGCGAGCGAGGGGTGAATCAAACGCCGTAGACGATAGAACTCGTGTACGATTACCACCACAAAGATGAGGGCGGAAAGGGCGTCAGAAACCGGCGTGGCACGCCAAATCCCATCCAACCCCCAAAAGTAGGGGAGTAGGAAGAGCATCGACACCAGCAGCACGATTTGACGCACCACGGTTAAGAGCGCCGACGTTACCGCATTCCCGATTGACTGAAAGTAGCCAATGGCGATAATCTGTACCCCCACCAGCGGCATCGCCAAAAAGTAAACCCGCATCGCCCCAATCCCATGGCTTTGCAACTCGCCTGCCGTCTTCTCAAAGAACCGGATGATCGGGCTAGGGAACAGCTCCACAAGTAGGAAGCCAAGCAACGCGATACCCGTCCCAGCCGCTAACGCATAACGAAACGTCGAGCGCAAACGCTTGTAGTGCTTTGCCCCCACACAATACCCATAGATGGGTTGTGACGCCTGATTGAGCGCCACGATCGACATCGACAACAGCATCGAGACCGAGTTGATGACCCCCAAGACGCTCATGTCATAGTCGTCGCCATAAGTCAGCAGCTGTTTGTTAAAGACGCTTTGCACCAAACTCGCCGCTATCTGAATCATAAACGGAGAAAAGCCGATGGCGATGATCGAAAGGGTGTCGGTCCACGAAAAACGTAGATTTTCCCAACGGAGCTTCAGGGTCGACTTGCGGCGCAAAAAGTAGGCTATGACCCAGATCGCTAACACGGCTTGCGAAATCAATGTCGCCCACGCCGCCCCAGGCACGCCCCACCCGAAGGTAAAGATAAAGAGCGGGTCGAGCACAACGTTGGTTACTGCGCTGAGTAACATGCTATACATCGCCGTCCGTGCGCTCCCCTCAGCCCTAATGAAGTTGTTCATCGAGTAGCCCACGACCGAGAATATTGACCCTAAGAGGTTGATCTCTAAATACTCTTTGGCGTATGCGTGGGTCTGAGGGGTTACGCCAAAAAAACTAAGTAGCGGCTCTATGGTGACAAACCCCGTCACGGCGAAAATGAGCCCAAAAATGAGCATCAGTACAAACGAGTGACCGATGAGCCGCTCCGCGCCCAGATAGTCGCCCTTCCCTAGGGCGATAGAGACGCGCACCGAGCCGCCGATCCCGATCAGCATTCCCAAGGCGACGCGCACCAGCACGACGGGGAAGATGGCGCTGAGTGCCGCCAATGCGAGGGGGTCTACTTGCCCGAGAAAGACACGGTCTATGATGTTGTAGAGGGCTGATACGATGACCCCAACAAGGGCAGGAAGAAAATACTTGAGGAGGAGACGGAGGATGGGCGCCGTACGCATCTCATCCCATTTTCCCTCTCGAGCCCGCTCGGCAACGGACTCTTCTACTACTAAATTGTCATTCATTGGCATCGGCTACTCCACCCCAAAAGTACGGAAAATTGGGGGAATGCTACCAGCCCGAGCGGTCTGTCATGTCCCGACGGCGGGTGCTTCGTCGAGCGATGCAATAGAGACGCCGAAGCGACGTCAAAGTGACGTCAAAGTGACGCCGAAGCGATGCCCAAGTGACGCCCAAGTTAAGCCCAAGTTAAGCCCAAGTTAAGCTCAAGTTAAGCTCAAGTTAAGCCGAAGTGACGCCGAAGTGACGCCGAAGTGACGCCGAAGTGACGCCGAAGTGAC
>CALHZE010000157.1 GCA_938040915.1 uncultured Bacteroidia bacterium
ACATAGCGTAACTCCTTCCTACCCACACCGCTATAGTCTTCCTCTCCGTCGTTAAACGTCGTGCTCAACTTTATCACACTCTTCCCCTTCGGCATTTGAGCTTGCGCTGTAAAGGTATACTCAAAAGACGAGCCTTTCGAGAGACTCTCGGTAAGTTCCTTCGTTTCCACGACCTCACTACCTAAAGCCACACCGTGTTCATCTTCGACAAGATACTTGAAAGTAAACACCGTACCCGTCGGGATCAACTCATCGGCCTTATCTACCGAAACCTTTACATGCACCGTATACGGCGTCTTCGCATCCGCTTTGTTCACACAGAAGGTCACATCCTCACCCATAACCACCGGCGTAATGGTATACTCAACTTTGTAACGGAGCTTTACCGCTTCTGACTCAGTCTCACAACCATTCCCCGAAACGATCTTCACCTTATAGAGACCCGTCTTTTTGAAGGTGAGCTCTCGCTTTTCGTCGTCCTTGTCGGTCTGTTCATACCCTTCTGGGAGCTCCCACTTATAGGTTTCATTCTCCGTAAAGCCATTCGCATCAAGGACAAACGTAGTTTTTACCGTATTGCCATCCTTGGTCATCATAAGCGGGATCTCCTTGAGGAATGCCTTCTTACCCTCTGGTGTCGTGATCGACGGGGGCAGCAAATTGAGTTTTTCCAAAGCCTTTATTGCCTGATCTTCGAGATTCGGACTCTTGGGCTTAGGCTTATCAAAGACCTCAGACTCTGCCGGATGGCGCTCCACTTTCCCAGGATTAAAGCTTTCGTCACCCGCCAAATTAGCAAGCTGGAGTTTGAGATACCACTTACGGAAGACGGCGCTTTCTCTCGGCAAGTCAATCTTTGCGGGTAAGCCAGCTGTTGAGAGCTCTCGCGTCTCCGTGGGCGCAATCTTCTTAGATTCGGATGTTACCAACAACGGCTTCCACTCTGTCGGCTCACCGATAAGATTGCCCGTATTCTTGTCATATGCATCGGGATCCCACAACTTCACCTCGACGGGGATGCCCTGCGTCGGGATCTCATAATCTTCCTTACCCGCATTTTGTACCACAAAGGTCAAGTCTTGCGACGTGCCCGTGATACTACACCCGTCCTTAGGCGCGGTAACGGGGTTGGGCACTAACATCAGATAACCTGGGAAGCGCACCGTCGTAGACTGTGTCCCCACACAACCATACTGATCGTGGAAGGTAAGGGTATACTTACCAGGCTTATCGACGTCCTCCAACACACTCGAGGTCTCGTTCACCGTCGTCTGGCTTCCG
>CALHZE010000158.1 GCA_938040915.1 uncultured Bacteroidia bacterium
TTAGCTAATAAGGAATCGTTGGTAGTTGCGGGCGATGTCGTTACGTCGCTTGTGGCGCGTTATAATGCGGTACTGCTCCCTTTGGATTCGGAACATTCTGCTATCTTTCAATGTCTTGCGGGCGAACTGGTCGAGCCCCAAAAGCTTATCCTTACGGCTTCTGGCGGTCCGTTTCGTACCTATTCGCAAGAGCAGTTGGAACGTGTGACGCCCGCAGAAGCGATTGCGCACCCGCGGTGGAGTATGGGGGCTAAAATCTCGGTAGATTCGGCTACGTTGATGAATAAGGGGTTTGAAGTTATTGAGGCGCGTTGGCTGTTTAATATCCCTTATGAGCATATTGAGGTTCTCATCCATCCGGAGTCTGTGATTCATTCCATGGTTCAGTTTGTTGATGGCGCCATTAAGGCGCAGTTGGGAGTACCTGATATGCGACTGCCGATACAGTATGCGTTGACCTATCCTTATCGTGTTGTTTCGCCTACGCCGGAGTATCTGTTTGGGATGAATGAGGCTCTTACATTTGATCGTCCTGATACGGAACGTTTTCCCGCATTGTCGCTTGCGCTCGCGGCGGGAAAGATGGGGGGAAATGCGCCGTGTATCCTCAATGCGGCCAACGAAGAGGCTGTGTATGCTTTCTTAACGGGGCGCATCTCCTTCCTACAAATAGTCGGCGTCGTGGAGCGCACGCTCGAGTTGATGGACTTTATCTCATCGCCTACCTTAGACGATTATATCGAAACGAATCGCCTTGCGCGGGAACTTGCCGCATGGCTTATTGGGAAACTTAATTACGCGCCCCAAGCATGACAATCTTGATTAAAGCAGCACAGCTGCTCTGTAGTTTATCTCTTTTGGTGATCTTGCATGAGTTTGGGCATTACTTTGCCGCGCGAGCTTTCGGGGTACGGGTGGACAAGTTCTATCTCTTTTTTGATATGGGTTTTGCTCTTTTTCGCAAGAAGATTGGGCAGACCGAATGGGGAATTGGTTGGTTACCACTCGGGGGCTATGCCAAGATTCATGGTATGGTTGACGAGTCTCTTGATAGGGAGGGGTTGAAGCAGCCGCCTCAGCCTGATGAGTTTCGCGCTCAGGCCGCGTGGAAGCGCCTGATAATTATCCTTGGGGGGATTATTATGAACCTCATTACTGCGTGGGTCATCTATTCCGCGCTGATGTGGTCAGAAGGGGCGGGGTATCTCCCTACGAATGAAATCCGTTATGGCATAGTGGCAGATTCGCTGATGTCGGATATTGGCTTTAAGGATGGTGATCGCCTTCGCTATGTCAATAGTCGGGAGTATGAAGACTATGCTGATTTTTCTATGGCTGCACTGCTTTCGCCGGGTGCTATTGTCACAGTGGAGCGAGAATGGAAGCCCGTTGATGTGCAACTTTCTAAGGTCTATTTACCGGAGTTGCTTAAGCGAGATCCGCTTCCCATTACCCATCGCGGGTGTGATGTCCCACTCTGCTGCAGAGGCGGCGGGATTTCAGGTAGGAGACTCGCTCGTCTCTCTCAATGGCGCGCCATCGCTATTCTTTGACCAGTTTTATCGCTGTGTGCGAGCGCACGTCAACGACACGATTCAGGTTGGGGTAATGCGTGCGGGGCAACCCATTACGTTGAATGTCGTTGTCCCAGATTCTGCGATCGTGGGGATTGTGCCTGATACGCATTTACAGCGACATTTTCAGATAGCTACGTATAATTACTCGGTTCTTGAGGCGATAGGGGGCGGTGCAAAGCGAGTGACTAATACATTTGCCCAATATGCGCGTTCTCTGAAGCTCCTCTTTGTCCCAGAGGCAAAAGCGCACCAATCGATAGGCGGCTTTATTTCCATAGGTCGCATCTTCCCGAGCCAATGGGATTGGCATGCCTTCTGGTCGCTAACTGCTTTCCTTTCCCTAATTCTTGCGGTAATGAATTTATTACCAATTCCAGCCCTAGATGGTGGGCACGCACTCCTTATCGTTATTGAGCTTTTGACAGGTAAGCGATTGGGAACTAGGGTATTGGTAACGCTACAACTTGTGGGGATGGTCTTACTCTTTGCTCTCCTGATTTTTGCAAATGTCAATGACATTGTGAGGCTTCTGCAGTAACAATGTTGTTTGAGCATGCGCGTGCCACCTTGCGTTTCTTCCGTGGTCTATTTCTCTTGTTTCTCTTCCTTTTGGAGCTCTTTTTGGGGCGTGTAGGGGCGTGCGCGCACTCTTCTATAGGGGAAGGCGAGAGTCCGTCATATAATGCCCTTACGCCGAGTTTCGTGGGCTTGGCTAATATCGCAAGGTTGTGGACTAAGCGCCCAGAACCCGACTCGCTTTTTGGGTTACAGCCCGACCTCGTCTATGAGTATCGGATTGCTGAGCTTAATCGTCGTTCGCCCTTCCCGTATCGTTTTCACCCGCTCGTACTTAAGTATATCCGCATTTACGCAGAGGAGCGGCGTGAGCAAGTCCAACAGATGCTTGGGCTCTCGCAGCTCTATTTTCCCATCTTTCGCGAACAGCTGGATAAGTACCAATTGCCGCTAGAATTGGTCTACCTATCTGTCGTCGAATCGGCTCTAAACCCACTTGCGGTCTCTAAAAGTGGTGCTGTCGGTCTCTGGCAGTTCAAAATCAATACGGCGGAGATGTTTGACCTCCACGTTGATAGCTTTGAAGACGAGCGGATGGATCCCGTCCGAGCCACCGAGGCGGCGTGCCTCTACTTAGATTACCTTTACAAGGTCTTTGGTAACTGGGCGCTTGCTCTTGCGGCTTATAATGCAGGTCCTGGTACTGTGCAACGAGCTGTGCAGCGAGCAGGTGGGGAGACAGACTTCTGGAAACTCTTACCCTATCTCCCCGAGGCGGCGCAGAACTACGTGCCAGCCTTCATTGCCGCTTCCTATATCTTTACTTACCACGCCGATCACAATATAGAGCCCCTCCCGCCACCTATTACCTATCAGGAGGTAGACACGGTGCACATCTCAGAGGCTCTCTCTTTCGGCGCACTCGCTCAGTGGACAGACCTCCCCCTCGAGTTGCTCCACTTCCTCAATCCGCGCTATCGTCAAGGCTATGTCCCTAAGCCACCGAAAGGGGAGAGTGTTGACCTCCTCCTCCCGCGCGATAAGATTATGCGCTTCCTTGAGAATGCAGACCGTATTCATGCTCAGAGCTACAAGGTCTCACAGAACCCCTTTCCCATCGACAAGGGTAAGCGTATTCATCTCCAACACGAGGTGGCGCGTGGGGAATATCTTCACAAGATTGCCGTCCTCTATGAGTGCACGGTTGCCGAATTAGAGGCGTGGAATGGCGGTTCCAAGCTCCAAATCCACCCCGGAGATCGGCTGAACGTATGGGTAAGCTCTGACACATACGCGCGGCGTGAAAAGGTACTTATTGGGCGTAATTAAGCGCGTGGGGGCGCATAGATAACCCCTCAGTATAAGCCTTTCCCAAATCTCTTGCTGTTGAGCGCGACACCCGATCGTCAACAGTGGTGATCTTCGTCAGAATACTACTTATATCTTACGACGAATTGGCTATTTTATCTCTCAATACCTACAATCCTTTACTATATCGTTAAAAAACGAGTTTGCTAAGTAGGTAGATACGCCTACTTTTGTGCCGGTACGAAAGCCCTTCCTGTCCCGTTTCGGTGGCGGGGGGGGACAAATACGGTGCATGAAGTTACTATTTAGATTCCGTAGCTTGCTTTGGCTCTTGCCTGTGTCGCTCTTTAGCCTTCACACACAAGAGCGTCTACACGGCAAGCATTCCATTGAGCTCCCCGCCAACGTGCAGCAAACTACGTGCAGTGGAAAAGCCTTGGCACTCGCGCAGAGCTCGGCGCATCGGTTAAACATCCTCATACAACACTCCGCAATCCCCTCGGAAGGGGAGAGGGCTGCTCTCGCAACCAAAGGGTCACAGTTGGGCGCTTACCTCAGAAACCGCGCCTCTTGGTCTACCTTACGCGAGGGCGTCGAGGTACGTAGCAGGAGGCTATCTCGTGCGGATTGTTTGTGCCCCCCCATATCCGCGAAATTCGTCTCGTTAAGCAATAAGACAAACCACGAGCCCCTGTGGGAGACTGCGGGCGCTCGTTTTTTTCTAGTAAACTAAAGAGTAACGTTTATAAACTAAAGAGTAACATGATGAAATGTAGGTTGTTACAATGGACTGTGGCGTTCTGCCTCGCCTTCCTCCTCGGGTTGGGAGGGGTGAGCGCCCAAAAATTCGTCGTCGCAGTCAACGATGGTGCACCCGCCGAGGGGACTGACTTTGCCACTGCTATGAAGGCGGCAGGGTATGACCTCGACGACGCGGCGAAACTCCCAACGATTGCGAAAGTCGTCCTAGAACGAGGACACTTTAAGAAGACCGACTGGGAGGTGCTTAAAGCGAAAGCCGCGGCATGCACCGCGTGGAAAACCTTCGAGGTGAAGGAAAAGGTGAAGATGGAAGCCTTTGGGGAGAACGAGCCGGAGATGCCCTACTTTGCCTCGAGCGTGATCGAGAGCGTCCACATTATGTCCTCTTTTGATATCCCCGTGGGGATGTTTAAGGGGGCGACGGCGCTCAAGAGCATTTCGCTCGATTGTGCGAAACACATTATGAAGTCGGCGTTTGAGGGTTGCTCTATGCTAGAGAATGTGCAGCTCCCGAGTACGGAAACGATCGAGCGCATGGCGTTTAAGGGGTGTGTAAAAGTAGCCTCGCTACGCTTACCTGCGATCTCTGGGGAGGAAGGTGCTGTGGCGGAATCTGCCTTCGAGGGGATGACTGCCCTTACCTCCTTTTATGCCCCGCAGCTTACATCGGTCGAGAAAAATACCTTTAAGGGGTGCTCTCGCTTGACCGAGCTAAACCTTCCGTCTTGTACCACTTTTTCAGAGAAAGCCTTTGAGGGCAACACGACGATAAAGACGATCGTTGCCCCAAAACTCACTGGAATAGGCGAGGCTACATTCAAGGGGTGTAGCGCACTTGAGCGTCTTGCGGCTCCCTCTCTTCAAGAGGTTGCAGACGAGGGGTTTAGTGGTTGCGCTGCCCTGAAAGAGGCGATTTTCCCCTCATTAAGTGGGTTTGAGGTTTCCAATTTCTTTAATGGGTGCAACGCGCTGGAAAAGGCAATGTTTGCCCAAGAAGCATCTTTCCCCGAAGATCTTTTCAAAGGTTGTGCAGCATTCAAAACATGGGTATTGAACGGAGTCCCAGAGACGGAGTTCGCGAACTCTTCCTTTGAGGGGTGTCCGAAAAAACGATCGCTCGTGCTAACCAGCGATGAGGCGGTTAGTCTATTCGAAGAAGACGAAAATTATAAGTCTAGCACCAAAACGTGGTTTGGCTGGAAAGTGCCCAAAAAGGCAAACTTCCCCGTGCGCTTCACCATCCAAGAGCTAGGGGAGGAGAATCCCGTTGCTGGCGCGCGCATCAAGGTCGCAAAGGATGGGACGACTGTTGCCGAGCTCTTAACCAATGCCGATGGGGGGGCTCTCTTTATCCCTTCCGCCGCTGGCGATTATACTTACGAGATTGACGTGGAACACTCGACTACCCCTGAAACAGGCGAGGATCTCAGAAAAGGAACATTCACGGTTGAGAAAAATGCACAAGAGGAGACGGAGCTGACGCTCGCGGCGATCGTGTGGAAGAACGTTCAGTTCTCTGTGCCGAAGACTACGCCCCACGGGTCGCTCATAGTTTCCTCAGTCGTTGAGCCTGAGGAAAAGGGAGAGTTTATGGTCTATAAGGGAATCGAGGGCTCGCTTATCTCATTTACGGTGACGCCCGAGGATGGTTATGAGCTCGCTACCTTTACCGTGAATGGCAAGCCAATAGCCGCCGAAGCTAAGTACGAACTGACCGAAGAGGCAACCTTTGCGATAACCTTTGAGAAGCCCGAAGTTCCTCCCACGATCATGCACAAGGTCGAGATCTCTTCGTCGATGGAGCACGGTTCGCTGAAGATACAGAAAGTGTTAGCAGATGACTCCCTAGACCCCACGCCTATTAAATCGGGCGATGAGGTGGCAGATGGCACGACACTCCGAATTACGGCAATCCCCGAGACGGGCTATAAGCTAAAAGCTATTGATGCCGTGGCCAACGGCGCCTCCGTCACCATTCATGAAGGCGACGATTATCATGTGACTGCCCCTGTCAAGTTCTACGCTGATTTTGAGATTCGGGTGATGTACACCCTCACCATGACCCAAACCGCGCACGGTAAGCTGGAGGTGCGCCAAAATTTGGAGAACCTCGCCACGGGACAAACCGCAAGCAAGGAGTTTGATGAGAATACGCTTCTCAATATTACCGTCATCCCCGATGAGGGTTATCAGTTTGATAAACTGGTTGACGTTAACGACGGTAACGAAACCCTTCGTAAGAAGGGGCCGACCCCGACTCACTTCCCATACTTCGTGGAGAAGACCACGGAAGTCAAGGCCTACTTTATCAAAATCCCCCTGCCGACCATTTCGGTTACAAGCAATGGCAATGGGACGATAACGGTGTTTGATGCCGACAATAAAGAGCTCTCCATGCCCGCACAAGTCAAGAAGGGGGCGGTATTGACTTTGGTCATGACCCCAGCGGCGGGTTACCAAGCCGACAAGCTCTGGGAAGCAAAGACAGAGACAGGGAAAACTAAAGATCTTATCGCCTCAGAAGGAAAGGAGGTTGATAAGGCGATCTCCGTGACTTACACCGTTACGGGCTCGGCGCGCTTCACCGCCGTGTTTAACAAGCCGGGGGTAAACAATCATGTTATCTCGTTCACGCAACCCAGTGCGACAGAGGGGACGTTGCGCGTGGAGAGCGACCACGTCTTAAACAACGGCGAGCTGCAACCCCATAACACGAAAATCTATATCACGGTGTTGCCAGCCGCTGGCTACGAGCTCGATAAGTTACTTGCGACC
>CALHZE010000159.1 GCA_938040915.1 uncultured Bacteroidia bacterium
GAGCGTAAACGATCCACTCCCGCATACGTATTGGTATAGGCTTGAAAATAAGCAAAGTAACGACTCGCTCGCCGATAACGGTTAGCGTGAAAGGTCATCCCCTCCTCCAGTTGCTGACAGATCGGCTTCTGAGGGGTGCAATACGAGGGGTTAAAAGCCTCGTTGTTACAGTAAGTACATCCCCCCGACAAACGGTCGTTACTCACGCGGTGTGGACACGAAAAACCGGCATCCACGGCCAACTTCTGCACACGCTCCCCAAACAGGTTGCGCATATAGCGCGTATAGGTATAAAGCGGCTGGTCATCACCCCACGGAAAAAGCGGGGCAGGAGACGAGAGAATCCGAGCTCCCATAACCGAACGATTAAAGCGCTAGGATGCGGCACTCCGTACGCCGGTTCGCGGCGCGTCCCGACTCCGTGGCGTTCGACTCCGAAGGCTTCGTCGCACCAAAGCCCTTTTTCAAAATGCGCTCAGGTGCAACCCCTTGCGAAACCAAATAGCGGGCAACGCTCGCCGCTCTACGTTGCGAAAGCTGTTGGTTGTAAGCCGCGTCACCCTGATTATCGGTGTGACCCTCAATCTGAATGCGCATCCCTGGACGGTCGTTCATCACACGACACCAGCGGTCTAGTTCGGTAAACGACTCGGGCTTTAAGACATCAGAGTCGGTATCAAAGAAAACATTGCGCAAGGTGAGCGTGACCCCCGAGACCGATGGTTTGCTGGTAGGGTTCGCTCGCCGAGTGGACTCCCACAAAGTCAAAGTGAAGCGAGTTGTCAAAATAACCCTCGCGGCTCGCAAAAAAGGCATACTGACGCCCCATCGGCAAACAAACCAAAAAGCGCCCCATAAGGTCTGACTCTAGGCTCATCACAACCTCACCCGTACCGAGGTCTACCAACTGGCAGTGTGCCGCGAGGGGCGCGCCCGTGCTGGCATCTTGCACCTGCCCCAAAAGATAGGAAACAGGGTTAGGACGCAAACTATCGGGGAGCTCAAAGGAGTAAATATCCATCCCCTGCCGTTCGTTACGCGAAGAGGCGTAATAGGCATTGCGACCCGAGGCCGAGATGACAAGACCCATATCCGTAGCGGGCGTATTGATCGGGTAACCCAGATTCTGCGGAGTACTCCAAAGGGTGTCTGACCTACGCTCGGTCTTATAGACGTCAAGATCGCCAAGCCCTGGGTGTCCGTTACTTGAAAAATAGAGCGTCTTGTTGTCGAAATGGATAAAGGGCGACTGCTCCTCACCCGAGGTGTTTATCGTTGCCCCGAGATTGGTCACCTCACCCCACACACCATTCCGATAGTGGGCGACCCAGAGATCATAGCCCCCAAAGCCCCCTACCCGATTACTCGTAAAGTAAAGGGTTTGCCCATCGGGCGAGATACTGGGTTGCTTCGTGCTCACATAAGGGGTGTTGATCTCCGACGGCAGGGCTTGGGGCTGACTCCACTTCCCGTCGTCGCCAAGGTCGGCATAGTAAATCTTACACGGACCGTTGCAATACGAGTAATACATCCGCCGCCCATCAGCCGACAACGATTGCGAGCCCTCATTATATGGGGTCGAGACCGGCGCTCCAATGTCGTGCGCCTCGCGCCAGCTACTGTCGCGCGACAGACGCTCCGACAAATAAAGATCCTCTTGCATAGCCTCGCGATGACTTCGCCCCACAACGGGCAAAAGACGGGTCACCGAGAGGGTTCGTTCGTCAGCACTTATCGAGGGGAAATATTCGTCATAGCGGGTGTTCACCGTCGCTGGGAGCGCCTTAGGCGCTATCGCCACTGGGTGTCGCACGGCCCACATCGCAAACCGACAACTCTCGCGGATGAGCTCCGCACTACGATAGGCTTTATCTTTCTTATCAATCTTCAACAAATAACGCTCCGCCAACACCTCGCCCTCGGGGTAGTGTTGGCTGTAAAAAGCAAGACGTGCCGCATCCAACTGCGCACGCGGGTAAAAGGTGCTATCAAGGGCAAGCGCCTGTAAATTCTCTTGCAAGGCGTCCTCAAACTGCTGAAGGTGCTCGTAAATCTGTGCCGAAAGGAGATAAGCCTCTACAAACTTCCCATTTCTCCGCTTAACCTTGTCTAACGAATTGAGAGACTGGGCATAATACTCATAGTGGTACTCACTTACCGCTTTCTCATAGAGCTCAATTGCCTTCTTGTCTGCGACCGAATACTTACGCACCTGCGCCTCCCCACTCGCGAGCCCACTCAGGCAAGTACAAACGAAAAGACAGAAAAGCGCTCGGCAAACAACGGCGATGTCAGTGAATCCCTGTGCCATAAACCTGTATAATCTCAGAGGCCATCTGGTTTGCACACGCGAGACTCTCCTCCAAACTCTGCTCCATAAGATGGCTATACAAAAAGCCCGCGGCAAACATATCGCCCGATCCCGTGCTATCGACACAACACACCTGCAAGCCATTGCTACAAGCCTCGTGATCTCCTTGCCGCGCCACAGCGCCGCGAGCCCCGAGCTTTACGACCACCACCTCACACCACTGGCTTAACTCGCGCATCCCCACATCCACATCCCGCCCTGTAAAGGCTCTAATCTCCATCTCGTTAGCAAAAAGGATATCGACATACTGGGGGATCACCCGCCCCAGCAACTCCCGATTCATATCGACAATATCGTCGTTAGACAGGTCAAGCGAAACGGTAAGGTGGCAACGCTCTGCCAAATCAAGCGCTCGCAAAAAAAGGTCGTGGTTGGGGACGGTGTACCCCTCAAGGTGGAGATGGTCATAACCCACAAGTCCTCCTCCCGCAAATCTTGTGCGTTGAGCGTACCCGAAGCACCAAGAAAGGTCACCAACGTACGGTCAGAGTCGCGCGTCACAAAGGCGATCACCTCGCCCGTGCGTGCGCGGCTATAACGCAAAAGAGGCTGCACCCTAGAGCGCCGCAAATCCTCCAAGACCCGATCGCCCGTCTCATCTCGCCCAATCTTACCAATAAACCCCGTCTGCAAACCAAGGTGCGCAATACCGCGGATGGCATTGCAGGCACTCCCCCCAACGCTCCGCATCATCCCCGAGGTTGCCGCAAGTCGGTGCATCTCCTCCAACATGTCGAGTGTGACCACTTGCATCCCCCCCTTGACGAGCTTCCACTCCGCAAAAAGACGCTCATCTGCCATCGGGACGATGGTATCCATCAGAGCATTACCTATACCTAAAACGCGGGGCATCAGCTGACTCAGATAAAAAAACTAACCTTGTTGCTGGGGGCGAAACGTGTCAATATGGCGACTTCGCTTGTCTGGCAAAACATCATCGACCGCCACCAAAATGCCCGTCTCTTCCACATCGCCAAAGTCATGGTTGATCGCCGTGCCAAAGACCTTAGACGTGGGGCTCAAGCTAATGTAAGACTTGATGAGGGGCGGGATGCGTTCGCCAAACTTACCAAGCTCCCGGAGCAAGATCTCAAAGTCGTTGCGATAATCACCCCCGACAAAGACTCGGTGCTCCATATCAGGGTCTAGGTGCAGCTCAAGCGGGTGTATCGGGGTCACAAGACCCTCGTTATCGCGAAAATAGCGTTGCAGAAAAACCTGTAACAGGTTGCGGGCCTCCCAATTATAGGTCGGGTACATGGTCACTTTCCCAAAAAAGTAACGAATCTGTGGATTGAGCACAAGGAGCGCCCCAAGCCCATCCCACAAGTTGTCAAGGACATAAAGACCCTTCCGCGCATCACGCGTCGACTGAAAAGCGGTCTGAACAAACGAACGCCCCAACTCTATCGTGTAAGGGAGATACTCGCGTTGGAACTTGTCTGAGAAATGAAACAACTCGCCCGTCGCCAAGTGACTTGCGTAAGCACCGTCCCCAGTGGGGATGATATAACGATAGCCCCCAAGAATCATCCGCAGCTCCGGATCCCAAACAACAAGCTGGGTATAGGCAAACTCCCCCGAATCATAAGCGTCTATGTCGAGTTCCTTACCCGTCCCACCTCCGGCAGCTCGGAAGGTCTCTTCTCGCAGCCGCCCTAACTCGCGCATCGTGTTAGGACACTCCTCGGCACGGAAATGATAAATCTCATTCCCCCCGTTATTGGCCTTTCGCAAGAAATGACCATTGTGCAACTCTGCCTCGATGACAGAGGCGGAGATTACCTCACGACTCACCTCTTGCTGAAAGTTCTGCTCCTCGGTGCGCTGCTGCTCTACTTCTTTCATCTGTCTTTCTAACGCTTACAATGATCGGCTATCACGCGGTAGGCCCGATCTAACCCAAGCTGCCCAGCAAGACTCAAATCCAAGCAAGCTTGATTATTCTTCCCTTGTAAAATTCGCACCAGCGCACGATTAAAGAGCGCCTCGGCAAAATGA
>CALHZE010000160.1 GCA_938040915.1 uncultured Bacteroidia bacterium
CTTCGAGCTCGGTATGGAAACCACGGATGATCATATCCTTAAAGCGGTCAGCTTGGATCTCGCACCAGTTCTCTAGCTGGTTTGAGGGGATGTCTTGCACGTAGACCGTCTGGTCAAACGAGGTGTAAGCATTTACGCCCTGCGCCCCGATGGTCGCCATGAGTTTGTCAAACTCGTTAGCAATGAGGTAGGAGGAAGCGGCGTAAGAGACGCTGTCAATGACGCGATAGAGCGCCACACGCTGCGCCGAATCGGTGGTGTGGCGGTATTGTTCGTAAAGCTTGGTGATCTGATCCAGATAGGGCTTTTCCGCTTCGTAGTTCATAGTCCCGTAACGGGGCGTCCCCTTAAACATCAGGTGTTCGAGGTAGTGCGACAAGCCCGTGGTTTCGGCAGGGTCGTTCTTACTCCCCACACGCACCGCAATATTGGCTTGGATACGCGGCTTGCTCTTGTTGACCGAAAGATAGACCTTCAACCCATTGGAGAGGGTGTAAACCCGCACCCCGAGCGGATCGCCTGGTACGGCGGCTTCCATCTTGGTCTCTTGTGCGAAAGAGACCAGTGGCGTTAAACAAAAGAGGAGCAGCGACAGCGCAAGACTGGCTACTCCGAACAGGTGTAATCTCTTCATACTACTTGGAATGAACTGTTATAACACATTCACGCACAAAGATACTATTTCCTTACCGTTTCACTTATTTTCGAGCAAGGGGTTGAGAAATTGGTAGGCTTTTCGCGGACTGCCATCGGCAAGGTGGATGACCCCACACTCGCGGAAACCGTAGCGGCTCGCCACGTGCTGCATCCGCAGGTTATCGCTGTGTGTGTCAAGCCGAAGATCGCAACGGAAGGTTCTGCGAGCCCAATCGAAGAGAAAATATGCCAAGCCGTGTTGGCTACCGTCACTCGCAAGACTGTGAAAAGTGACATACGGGACATCGCGCAACCACGCCCCCTCGATATCGGTATAGGTCGGGTCGGGCGTCTGTAAGAGACTAAAGGTCGCCACGATCTCCCTTTGCTCCAAGACCACGTAGAGATTGCCGAGGAGGATGCGCTGTCGCACCCATTCGAGCGTGTGCGTAGCCTCAGTCCATTGTTGAAGATTGCCGTCGGCGCGCATCTGCGCTAAACCGTACTTAAGTAACTGGAGGACGCGAGGCGCGTCGTCGACCAACGCTCGGTGTATCGAACGCGTAAACATTTCTATCGCTACTAAATGCTATGAACCGCAGGAGGTGCACTGAGCCACCGACGTTGTAACCACCCCGTATACTTTTTGTCGAGTGTCTGAACCCGACACCACTCGCCCCGCACCTCTAGCGGGTGTATCTGAATCTCGCCTCGGAAGCTATAAACGCCCTCCGCGCGCTCGTTGGGGCGAGCATAGAGTGTCAGCCATTGTCTGTGAGCATTGTTTGTGGT
>CALHZE010000161.1 GCA_938040915.1 uncultured Bacteroidia bacterium
CCCCGGTAGCTACCCAATCCTCATAAATCTTGTATAAATGAGACGTGGAAAGATATGCCTCAAATTGGCGGAAAGACTCATTGACCGAGACCGTATGCTCATCCTGATTCTCATAGTGTAGATAATCATAACCGAACTTGAAATTCAGTTGCGTGCGATACTTATCTGAGACATCTAACTTCAAATTGCCCTGCACGAAACTATTACGTTCGGAAAGCTCCTCGCCGCGATACCAAACATTGTTTACTATTGGTCCCGGTATCCCCCGATCTGACGTATAGTGATACGCATAAATACTCCAAAGACCCCGTTCTAAAAGCCCATTCAACGCCCCCTCGACACGTACCGAATTGATTCTATTATTGTTGCGTTTTGCAACGGAGTCATAGACGATGTCCCCCGAGGAGTTCCGTCGTAAATATCGGAACTCATAATTTCCCGCACTTCTGTCTATGGAAATACTAAGGGATGTCGTCATATAATTCCCCAAGTTGTGTTCGTAAAGGAGACTCGGATTAAGATAATAGTACGAGGCACCCCGCATAGAAGCGCGGAAATTCGTTTTTGACGAATCTGTGAATGTGGGACGCTGCGTCGTGATATACAAACTTCCCGCACTCGCATAGTCTGATGCCGATTGAAAGATATCTCCCTTCTGCCCACTGTAAAGCGCCAAACTCCCCACATTGTCCATCGTGAAACGAGAGAGGTCGACCTGAGCGTTTAGCGCGTTGGAGATCTTGTAAAAGACGCGCATGCGTTCCGACCCTAAACTTCGGATGTTGATGGTCTTGAAACCCGCAAGACCCACATAATCTTTCAACTGAAGCCCAGAGTAATAGCGGACAGCATCTGCCATCGAATACATTCGACTCGTGTTCAGCTCTTTACCGGTAAGCTCCATCGGCTGAATCACCTTTATGTAACGCTTTGCACTCACCGCCACCATATCATGCTGCGCATAAAGCGACATTGGCACAAAAGACAATGTCGCCACTAGCGCCGCCCAGATCAGATTTCGTTTCATATCTTAACCGCTTCCCCTCCCTCGTTAGTACAAGCCCTTCGCCTCACATAAGAAGCGAAGGGCTTGCACAACGAAGATAACTAAAAAATTTTCATCGAATCAAGCTGCGACATGACTCCTTTTACCGAATCTGCCGACTTATGCACCAAATCTAACTCAGCCTTATCCAGACGCAACTCTATGACCTTTTCTACCCCCCGCGCGCCAAGGACAACCGGAACCCCTAAGTGCAGACCCGAAAGACCATACTCGCCCGCAAGGCCGGCACACACCGGCAACACACGACGCTCATTCTTGACTATAGCCTCTACCATCTCGGCAGCGGCTGCACCGGGTGCATACCAAGCCGAAACGCCCAGTAGATCCACGAGCTCCTTCCCTCCTTGTTTTGTACGTTCTACAATGGCGTTTAGTTTCTCTGCCGATAACAACTCTGAAATAGGTATCCCCCCGACCGTGGTATAGCGCGGCAAGGGAACCATCGAGTCGCCATGTCCTCCCATCAACATCGCCTGTACATCCCGAGGGCTAATATTCAACTCTTCTGCTATAAACGAACGGTGACGAGCAGTGTCTAAACCCCCCGCCATACCCAGGACTCGTTCGCGCGGAAACCCCGTTCCAATAAAGGCAGCATAAGTCATCACATCCAGCGGGTTTGTCACCACGATCAAGATGGCATTCGGCGAATACTTCTTAAT
>CALHZE010000162.1 GCA_938040915.1 uncultured Bacteroidia bacterium
CGCTCATTCCCACCCTTACGGCGCTACAGTCGCAACTCCCGCTGATCGCAGATCAGATGAACGGTCTTGGCGCTTCGCTCGTCGATGCCCTCAACCTTGACATGCAGAACGTCACTTTAGGGGCTGTTACCCTCACCCAACCACTTTTTATGGGCGGCAAGATTACGGCCTATAATCGCGCTACGGCGCTTGCGGCAGACCTTGCGCGTTCGCAGGAAGAGACCACGCGGCAAGATGTCGTCGTTAGCACCGACAAAGCCTATTGGCAAGTCGTTGCGCTCGTCAACAAGCAGAAGTTGGCTTCGAGTTACCTAGAGCTTCTGCAAAAGCTTCAGAGCGATATTGAGAAGATGGTCGATGAGGGGGTAGCTACCAAGAGTGACCTCTTGTCGGTAAAAGTGAAAGTCAACGAGGCGGAAATGAGCCTTGCTAAGGTAGACGATGGGTTAAACCTCTCGCGGATGCTCTTGTGTCAACTTTGTGGACTCCCGCTAGATAGTGAGGTAAGACTGGTAGACGAGGGGCTCGAAGACATCCGTGCACATCGTTACGAAGGCTCTACTAGTGTGGAGTCAGCCTATACACAGCGTCCCGAGCTACGGAGTCTTGACCTTGGGGTACAGATCTATCGTGAAAAGATGAAGATCGCCCGCTCGGCTTATTTCCCTCAAGTGGCGCTCGTGGGAAACTTCATTGTGACCAATCCCTCTCTCTACAATGGCTTTGAAAAGAAGTTTAACTGGAATTGGAATGTGGGAGTGACGCTTTCTGTGCCTATCTGGAATTGGCGCGAAACCACCTATAAGACACGTGCGGCGCAAGCAGAGTATCGCGAGTATCAGGAGAAGCTGATCGATGCGCGCGAAAAGATCGAGATGCAAGTCTCGCAAGCTGTGGCGCGCGTCCGTGAGTCAGACAAGCGCTTTACGATGGCAGAGCGTAACCTCGAGCGTGCTGAAGAGAACCTCCGTTATGCCAACCTTGGTTTTCAAGAGGGGGTGATTACGGTTTCTAAGGTCTTAGAGGCACAAACGGCGTGGATGTCGGCGCGTTCGGAGCGCTTGGATGCGAAGATCGATGTGCAACTCTCTGATGTCAACCTTCGTCGCGTTTTGGGTGTCGAGTTGTAGAGGACGGGGTTGGCTCGGAACAGGGGGGAAGCTTTTGGTTTAGATGTAGCGCGGGCGTTGTCCGCAGGGTGATGAATCGTAACTCAATCAATTTTTAATCTCTTGCACAATGAAGTGGGTGGGGCGTGTGAATGATACGCTGCTAGCGTTTGTGACCCTCTTAGGGGTGATTGTGGTCGTGGTCGTCGTGGGGATCTTCTTGCTTCGGAAACGGAGCGATGTGATACAGGGGCAGGCCGAGGTGACAGAATATCGGGTCTCGAGCAAGGTGCCCGGACGTATCCAGCGTTATCTAGTGAGTGAGGGGAGTATGGTTAAGGCAGGAGATACGCTCGCCGTCTTAGAAGCGCCAGAGGTGCGCGCAAAGATGGAGCAAGCCCGTGCGGCAGAGGCTGCAGCAGCCGCTCAGAGTGCTAAGGCCAATAAGGGGGCGCGTTCGGAGCAGATTCAAGCTGCGTATGAGATGTGGCAAAAGGCGAAGGCTGGGGTTGAGATCTCAGAGAAGTCTTACCAACGTCTCAAGAACTTGCATAGCCAAGGGGTGATCCCTACGCAAAAGCTCGACGAAGTGACGGCACAGCGAGATGCGGCGGTGGCTACCGAACGGGCAGCATACGCGCAGTATAGTATGGCGCTGAACGGTGCTGACGAGGAAGACAAGCTCGCTGCGCAAGCTCTTGTGGAGCGTGCGAAGGGGGCGGTCGCCGAGGTTGAGTCCTACATTAGCGAGACGTGTCTTTTAGCCCAATCAGACGGAGAGGTCTCGGAGATCTTCCCCAAAGTCGGTGAGCTCGTGGGAACAGGCGCCCCGATCATGAATATTGCCCATCTTGACGAACAGTGGGTCTCGTTTAACGTGCGCGAAGACTACCTCAAAGATCTCAAGATGGGGGCAGAGTTTGAAGCATTCGTCCCAGCCTTGGGGAATAAGGTGGTGCGCCTCAAGGTCTTTTACATCAAAGACCTCGGCTCTTATGCTGTTTGGAAGGCAACCAAGGCGACGGGGAGTTTTGACCTCCGTACCTTTGAGGTTAAAGCTGCCCCTCTTGCGCAGGTGGAAGATCTTCGTCCCGGCATGTCGGTTCTTATAGAGCGTGACTAACGATGTCACTTTTTGGCGAGCGAGAGCGGCGCATTTTACAGGTGATGAAGCGGGAGTGGCGTATCCTCACGATGCGCCCC
>CALHZE010000163.1 GCA_938040915.1 uncultured Bacteroidia bacterium
CCATCCCAAAACCACCGTTTATCACCTCACCCCAACCGACGCCTCCGCCGTTGTGGATAGAGACCCACGTCGCACCGCGGAATGAGTCGCCAATAACGTTCTGTATCGCCATGTCGGCACAGAACTGCGAACCGTCATAGATGTTTGATGTCTCGCGATAGGGCGAGTCTGTCCCCGACACGTCGTGGTGGTCACGTCCCAAAACCACAGGTGCAGAGAGCTTTCCGGAACGAACGGCTTCGTTAAACTTGCGCGCAATCTTGATACGCCCCTCAGAGTCTGCATAAAGGATACGTGCCTGTGACCCCACCACGAGCTTGTTCTTTGCCGCCTCACGTATCCAGTGGATGTTGTCACGGAGCTGGTCTTGGATCTCAGCGGGGGCTTCCTTCAAGATCTCTTCCTGTACCTCGAGGGCGATCTGGTCAGTAATGGCCAAATCTTCGGGCTTTGCCGAGGTGCAAACCCAACGGAATGGACCAAAGCCGTAGTCAAAGAACTGAGGCCCCATGATGTCTTGCACGTAGGAGGGGTAACGGAAGCCCGACTTGTCGGCGTTCATCACCTCCGCCCCGGCGCGACTCGCTTCGAGCAGGAAGGCATTGCCATAGTCAAAGAAATACATCCCCTTGGCAGCAATAGAGTTGATCGCCTTGGCTTGACGGCGGAGCGACTCGTAAACCTTTTCCTTAAACTTTTCGGGCTCGGCTGCCATCATGCGGTTGGCTTCTTCAAAGCTCATCCCCGCAGGGTAATAGCCGCCCGCAAAGGGGTTGTGGAGGGAGGTCTGGTCACTCCCGAGGTCTACGCGGATGTTCTCCTTATCGAGTCGTTCCCACAAGTCGACCACGTTGCCTTGGTAAGCAATAGAGACCACCTCGCGGTCGCTCATGGCCTTGCGAATGCGGGGAATAAGCAGGTCGAGCGAATCAAACACTTCGTCGACCCACCCTTGTTCGTGCCGCTTATGCGTAGCCATAGGGTTGACCTCAGCCACGACGCTCACCACCTCAGAGATTTTGCCCGCCTTGGGTTGTGCCCCCGACATGCCGCCTAAACCTGCGGAGACGAAGAGCATCCCGCGGAGGTCTTTCGCCTCTTTTGCCTTCCGGCGACGCCCAGCGTTGAGGACGGTGATAGTCGTCCCGTGGACAATCCCCTGCGGACCGATATACATGTAAGAGCCGGCGGTCATCTGCCCATATTGGGTCACCCCGAGGGCGTTAAAGCGTTCCCAGTCGTCGGGCTTGGAATAGTTGGGTATCATCATCCCGTTGGTCACCACGACCCGCGGCGCATCTTTGTGGGAAGGATAAAGCCCCATCGGGTGTCCCGAGTACATGACGAGGGTTTGTTCGTCGGTCATCTCCGAGAGGTACTTC
>CALHZE010000164.1 GCA_938040915.1 uncultured Bacteroidia bacterium
TCACGCGAGGGAAGTCTCTTTCGCGGAGCGGTGGGGAGTCGGCTGTTGCTAGATGACTTGCAAATTACGTTGAGGTAATGGGGCGTAACGTGTGCCGTGTGTTGCTTGCTGTGGGGTTGTTTTCCCTCCTCCTTAGCACGAGAACGCTTTTTGCTCAAGAAGTAACGCCGAAATGGGAGGCGCAGGGGGGAGAGGGGGATGCCCCCCGTGGTGGTGGGCTAATCTCCGGAGCTCGTCCGGTTATTGAGCGCCTTTCGGTTAAAGTGGGGGTTAATATCGGGGGTGCTATTCCGACCCGCCTAATAGAGGGAATGCGCGTGGATTCTTACCCACTGCCTTTTTTACCACAACTCACTGTTTGTCACCACACCCCGCTTTCGCCGGCTTTGGGGGTTGAAGTGGGGTTACGTTTCGAATATAAGGGGATGCGCCCGCGTGCGTGGGTACATGACTATTATACCTCGGTTAACCGTGCGCAACAGGGAAAATCTGCGCGGGTCGAGGGGCACTTTACGGGCGATGTGTTGACTGAGCTTGGGGCGGCTTACCTCTCCCTCCCGTTGCGAGTGAGTTACCGACTGGGTGAGCGTACGTCGTTTAAGCTTGGGGGGTATTTCGCCTATATCTTTTCTTCGTCGTTCCAAGGGTCGGTGGAAAATGGGTACTTTTGGACGAAGCCCGCGGAGGAGGGGCATCCCAGTGACAAGATCGCCATCGAGCGAGAAACCTATGAGTTCTCTTCGTCGTTGCGCTCGTGGGAGACAGGGGTTGAGGTGTTGTATGCCTATCGGCTCACGCATCGCTTCTCCTTAGAGGCGGGGCTTTCTTACGCGCTCTCTTCGCTCTTTCAAGGCGCGTTTACGGGGCTCTCATACCCGATGCGGAGTAGCTATCTTTCGCTGGGGGTGGGTTATCATTTTGCCAAACCATGAGTGTGACGCGCGAGCATCGACTGATTGCGATCACACCGCCGGAAGATATCCCCAACGAGACGCCTTTTACACACCAAATCCTCGCGGGGGGCTTGTTAGACACCCTCCACGTGCGGAAACCGAGCTATTCGCCCGTGCAAATGCGAAAATACCTTACTGTGCTCTGTAATGAGGGGTGGGGTGAGCGCCTCGTGTTGCATTCTTGTTTCGAGTGTGCGGCAGAGTTCCCCGTGCGTGGCGTGCATCTCAACGAGGAGGCGAAACGGCATCCAGAGGTCGCAAGGGGGGTGCGAAAAGTCTCGTTGGCGGTGCACGAACCGGCGGAGTTAGCGGAGATCCCCGCAGGGGCGTATGAGTATGTATTGGCGAGCCCCTTCTTTCCCAGCCTCTCTAAAACGGGCTATTTGCCTCGCTATAGTCTCGCCGAGTGGGGAGCGGCGATTGCCGTTTCATCGTGTCGGGTGGTGGCACTCGGTGGGGTGCTTCCGCAATATTTATCAAAGATTTGGAATTTAGGGTGTGGTGGTGCAGCCTTTTTGGGTTATCTTTGGCAAGCAAAAACCAAGGAGGAACTTGCTGAGTTTCTCAATAAATTAAAAGAATACGCTCATGAGTGAACGTCCTTACGTCTTGGCTGTCTCGGGTTTTGACCCGTGTGGTGGTGCAGGCGTCTTGGCAGATATCAAGACCATGGAAGCGCTCGACGTCCAAGGTCTTGCCGTCCTCTCGGCGCGCACGGTGCAAACCGAAGAGAAGTTTTATTCGTGTCAGTGGGAGCGCGTTTCTCAAATTTTTTCCAATATCAAGATCTTGGTCGACCGTTACCCGATTTCCGCTGTCAAGATTGGTATTATGCCCTCGGCAGTCCCTTTGATGCGCTTGATCCGTTACTTGCACGAGGTGCTGCCGCATATCCCGCTTGTGATAGACCCGATTATGCGCCCCTCGAGCGCCGATTATGCCTTTATCGGGACGATCACGATGAACTTCCTCAAAGTCCTTCGTCGCAGGGACGTTATTACCCCCAATACGATCGAGTATCGTGCCCTCTTTGCCCCCCTCTTCCGTCCAGGGGAATACACGCTCGATACCAATCTGCTGGTCACGGGGGGGCATGACGGGATCGGGACGAAGTTCGTTACCGACACGCTTTTTACGCCCGAAGGAAAATATGACCTTCGCACGCCTCGAGTGATAGGCAACAAGCACGGCACAGGGTGTGTCTACACGAGTGCTATAGCCAGCTATTTGGCATTGGGGCATAACCTGCTCGATTCGTGCCAGATGGCGCAGGCTTACGTGGCGAGTTATATTGCCTCGACAGAGACGTTGTTGGGTAAACACCACATCTAGCTCAGGGTTGGGTATGGCGTTTGTGTCAATCATTGCCTAAAAAAGCGCCATGTGGCTGTTAACGCTTCTTAAAGGGATTTTGGTAGGTATTTGTGCGTCGATCCCGTTAGGTCCGGTGGGGGTGATTTGTGTGCAACAGACGGTCAATCGTGGGCGACGTGCAGGCTTTGCCAGTGGCTATGGTGCGGCGCTTGCCGATACGCTTTTTGCCTCGGTGGCTTTCTTGAGTCTGTCGGTTGTGCTCGATTTTATTGAGGCATACCGGCAGTTGATACAGGTGTGTGGGGGTGTGTTGCTCATCGTCTTGGGTTTTATCACCTTTGTTCGCAACGCCGTAAAGCAGTTTCGTAAAGACCGCGCAGCCAAGAAGAAAAACTATGCCCAAGACTTCGTCTATGTCTTTTTGCTCACGCTCACCAATCCGCTTACGGTTTTTATTTTCCTTACGCTGTTTGCCGCCTTTGGAATGCATGATCCGCAGGGGGGCGGGTTGTGGATACTCATCCCGACGCTGGTGGGGGTACATCTCGGGGCGGCTTCGTGGTGGTATGCGCTCACATACGCCGTGAGCCGTTTTCAGTCGTTCTTTCGGTTACGTCAAGTTTGGTGGTTTAACAAGATTTCTGGTTTGGTGATCATGCTCCTAGGTTTGCTGATGGGGCTTTATCCGTTCTTGGGCTCACAAGGCTAGGCTGAGCAGCCACTCCATTCCAACGCGCTGTTATCATGAAGCTTTCTTTGAATCAACTTCTACGCAACGAACCGCCTTATGCTGTCGTACTCCTTGCGGGGGGCTTTATACACATTCTCTTCTCTTTGAGTTATATCACGACTACGGAGCTCATCGCTGCCCCGATTCTTGCCGTAGGGACGTCGCTCGTCTTCTTCATCTCTTTTTTGGTAAACCGCGACACGCCGCTCTCTGAACTCACGCGCGAGGTCTTTTCCTATCTACTGGGTGGGGTGCACATTGCCTACATCCTCTTGAGTGGCAACGAAGACCAAGCCTTGCTCTTGGGGCATTTTTACCCATTTTTTGTGCGGATGTTCAACAAGCGTTGGTTGCCGACCGCTTATGTCTATGGGGTGATCTATGTCTTTTTGTTCCTTTGGGGTTTCCCTGATTTTGAGTTCGGGGCGCTTGAGGGGCAGCTGCGTATCTTGTTAATCTTCCTTTACGTGTTGCTGGTTTGGCTCATCTACCACTTTGGGAAGCAGCTCTTCGATGCAGGAAAAGAGCAGGAACGGAAGTTGCAGCAGGCTGAGATGGCAAACCGACAACTCGTTGAGCTCTTTAACAGCGCTGTAGTCCTCGCGCGCGACACGACCGAAAACCTCTCCATCATTATCAAAGAGCTGGAAGATGTCGCCTTTGTCGACACGAAGTATACCAAGAACTTGCGGGGGTGTGCTAACAACCTCCGTTCGATTTACGACCAATACCTTTTTTCTTCAGAAAAAGAGCTCTCGCGTTTCAATTTACACGACTTTTTGGTGAGTCTTGTGCGTAGCAACTTCTCTGAGTTTATGCAGGAGATCGTGCCGCGTTATATCCTTGACGAAAACGTCCCTGCCGAGATTATTGCAAACTCAAAGCGCCTCGCCGATACGATCAATGGGGCGATACAGAACCACCTTTGGACTCCCATACACCAAAAGTTGCCCTTTGAGATAAAGACCACCTACCTCGGCACGCAGGAGGTGAAGTATGTCCTCGTTCAGTTGCGTTGTGGTAACATCCCTTATCCAGACGTCGATGTGCTGCAAAAGAAGCGTCAAGAGGAACTTGAGGAGCTCCTCGGGTTGCGGATCTTTGTGCAGGAACAGCAGGGGGATTTGCAGGTTGAAAAACATGGGGATGAGGACGTGCGCGGTATCCTTGTCTCTTTCTTTGTCCACGTGCTCGAAGACGTCGACGATTTTGTGACAAACCCACATCCGCAGATGGCGGTGAGCCTCCGTGGTGGAAATATCGACTTTGAGACGGCGCGGAAGGCCGTCCGCGGGTTAAAAATCTTGTTAGCTGAAGACAATGAGATCAATCAGAAGGTGCTGACATTTCTTTTGCAGAACTATGTAGGCTCGGTGGAGGTCGTCCCCGATGGGCGAAAGTTGCTTCAGCGCTTAGGTGAACAGACCTTTGACATGATCTTGATGGACGTACAGATGCCCTATATCAACGGACCGCAGGCGACCAAGCGCATCCGCGAGGTGGAGCATCAGAAAGGGGGGCACATCCCCATTATCGCCCTTACGGCTTACACGCAACCGAGTGAGCGGAAGAAGTGTTTACAACTCGGGATGGACGAATATCTTTGTAAACCCTTTGAGGAGGAACACCTTGTGATGTTGATGGCGAGTGTCTTAGAGCGCGCGATCCCTTATTCCACAGACACGGAATATGACTTTTAGAGGGAGGCGGTAACAGGAGTTTTGGTACACGTCCTTACAGGAGACGAAAATCGGCGACACACTTGCATTAGCTCTCTATTTGATTTCCATGAAGGGGGATCGTGCAACACACAAAAAAGCGTACCTTTGTGGAAGAAAGTTCGACGTAGGATGGCTAGAGAACGGGTTACGCGTATTCACAAGGGGCTAGATATCAAGCTCAAAGGTACTGCAGAGAAAGTCTTTACTCGCATCGGTGTAAAGGGGGATTATACTCTTTATCCGGCCGACTTTCCGGGGCTTGTACCCCATCTTCTCGTTCAAGAGAGGGAGCTCGTAAAGGCGGGGACGCCGCTTTTTACCGACAAGAAGGACGAACGCAGCCGTTTCGCTTCGCCTGTGAGCGGTAAGGTGATCGCCGTAGAACGTGGGGAGCGTCGGCGCATCCTGCGTGTGGTGGTACGTTGCGAAGAAGAAAAGCTAGAGTTTGAAGAGTTTACTCCGCTTGTCGCCCCCACCGCCTCGCGTGAGGAGTTGGTCAACCTGTTGTTGCAGGGTGGTGTGTGGCCTTACCTCCGTCAGCGTCCGTTTAATGTGATCCCTTCCCCAGATGTTACCCCGCGCGACATCTTTATTTCTGCGTTTGACACGGCACCTCTTGCCCCCGATATGGACTTTGCGATTAAGGACGATGGGGCAAGCTTCCAAGCGGGGATTGACATCCTTTCGCGCCTTACCTCGGGGAAAGTGCATATAGGGGTGAATGTCAATTACCCGCCTCATCAGGCTTTTGCTACGGCGCGAGCCGAGATACATCGTTTCTCGGGACCGCACCCCGCGGGGAATGTGGGAGTACAGATCCACCACACAGCACCAATAGCCAAGGGCGAGGTGGTGTGGACAATCCATCCGCTAGATGTGGTCTTTATTGGTCGTCTTGTGACGACGGGTCACTATGATGTGCGGCGCATTGTGGCGGTCGCGGGGAGCGAGGTGAACAAACCGCGGTATTATACCGCAATGGTCGGGGCGCCGTTGCAGAATCTGCTTCAGGATCAGCTCGCCCCTGACGCGAACGTTCGGGTGATTAGTGGAAATGTGCTTACGGGGACGAAAGAGGAACGCGATGGCGGTCTCCACTTTTATCACCATATGGTGACGGTCATCCCCGAGGGGAATCACCACGAGTTTATGGGGTGGGCAATGCCGGGTTTTGGCAAGTTTAGTGCCAGTCGGCTCTTCTCTTCCTTCTTATCGCCACGAAAGGAGTATGTGCTTGATACCAACTTGCACGGCGGTGAACGCGCATTTGTCGTAAGTGGGCAGTATGAAAAGGTCTTCCCGATGCGGATTTACCCCGTACACCTCCTGAAGGCAATCCTTGCCGGCAACATCGAGCAAATGGAGGATTTGGGGATCTATGAGGTCGCCGAGGAAGACTTCGCGCTTTGCGAGTTTGTGTGTACTTCTAAGATAGACTCGCAGCAGATTGTGCGGCGCGGGCTCGACCTGATGATTCGCGAATTATAACCCATCTGACAAGGAACGTGAAGACTATGGGGTTACGAACTTTTTTAGACAGGATTAAGCCGCAGTTCTCCGCCGGAGGGCGTTACGCGAAGCTGCATTCGACGTTTGACGCTTTTGAGACTTTTCTCTTTACCCCCGACACGGTAACGCGCACGGGAGCGCACATTCGCGATGCGGTGGATATGAAGCGAACGATGATTGCGGTCATTGTGGCGTTATTGCCGGCGCTCGTGTTTGGGATGTATAACATCGGTTACCAACACGTTGTGATGAGGGTAGGGGTAAATGCCGCGCCCGCCAATTTCGAGTTCTGGTCGCTTTTAGGTTTTGGTTTTCTCTCGATGTTGCCCACCATCGTGGTGAGTTATGTCGTGGGGTTGGGGATTGAGTTTGCCGTAGCCCAAGCGCGCGGTCACGAGGTGAACGAGGGTTTCTTGGTATCGGGTTTGCTCATCCCGATGGTCTTGCCGGTAGGCGTGCCTCTGTGGATGGTTGCCATCGCAACAGCTTTTGCCGTAGTCTTTGGGAAAGAGGTCTTTGGGGGGACGGGGATGAATATTTTTAACCCTGCGCTTCTTGCCCGCGCTTTCCTATTCTTTGCCTTCCCAAAGAACATGTCGGGCGACGATGTTTGGGTGGCAGGCTTGGGGGCTTATCCGGCAGTGGATGGCTTTAGTGGCGCGACCCCGCTTTCGCTTTCTGCGGCTGGGTTGTTAGACAAATTACCTGCGGCGCGCGATCTCTTTATGGGTTTTATCCCAGGGTCAGTGGGCGAGACCTCTACGCTCTGTATTTTGGTGGGCGGGTTGATCCTCTTACTCACGGGTGTTGCGAGCTGGCGTGTGATGCTTTCGGTTTTTGTCGGGGGCTATCTGATGGGGTTAATCTTTAACGCTGTGGGAGCAAACGCTTATATGACCCTTCCGGCACATTACCACCTATTGATGGGGGGCTTTGCTTTTGGTGCCGTGTTTATGGCGACCGACCCAGTTACGAGCGCACAGACCCAGACGGGGAAGGTGATTTATGGGTTACTGATTGGGGTGATGATCGTGGTGGTGCGGGTCTTGAATCCGGCTTACCCTGAGGGGACGATGTTGGTGATCTTGTTGCTCAATGCCTTTGCACCGCTCATTGACCACATCGTGGTGCAACGCAATGTGGCGTGGCGTCGGGCACGTGCGTTGCGAGTGGCGAAGTTGGCAGAACAGTCCCAAACGAAGTAATCGCTAGGGGAGGGGATTTGATATGAAACGTGATAGCAATACCTACATATTCCTCTATGCCATCGTGATGGTGGTTGTGGTGGCTGTGCTCCTTGCGTTGGCGGCTTCGGGGTTGAAGCCCGCGCAGCAAGAGAACATTCGGATGGAAAAACGCATCGATATTCTCAAGTCTATCGGGCTCGGCGAGCAGCTTGATGGGGCGGGGCAGAAGGAGGTGAGTGAGGTCTATAACAAGTACATCCGACAAGAGATTGTGGTTGATCGCCAAGGGAAGGTGCTTGAGGGAGTGCCGGCTTTTGAGCTCGATTTGCGTTCGGAGCTCGCGTCGAAGACGGGTGAGCCGCGGTTGCCAATCTTCGTGGCACGGTTGGACGACGGTTCGTCTAAATATATTTTCCCGTTGGCAGGGCAGGGGCTCTGGGGGCAAATTTGGGGGTACATTGCCCTCTCTGACGATATGAATACTGTCTATGGAGCGTCGTTTGCCCACAAGAGCGAAACGCCAGGTTTGGGGGCAGACATCGCTACCCCAGCCTTTCAGAGTCGCTTTAAGGGGAAAAAACTCTTTGAGGGGACTAATATGGTCGCTATCTCCCTTGTTAAGTCGGGCAATACGGCGAATAACCCGCATGCGGTGGATGCTATTTCGGGGGCGACCTTGACGAGTGTCGGGGTCGGGAATATGCTCCTGTCGAGTCTATCTGAGTATCGAGCTTTTCTGGAACTTAAGAAAAAATAGTAGGGGTTTGCGCAATGAGTAAGGAAGGATTCTTTTCTAAGGCAAATCGAGCGTTGCTTATTGAGCCACTGAGTCTGCGAAATCCCGTCACGGTGCTCATTCTAGGGATTTGCTCTTCGCTAGCAGTT
>CALHZE010000165.1 GCA_938040915.1 uncultured Bacteroidia bacterium
ATGGTTATCGCCCCTCTCTTTTGCAATATCTTTTTCACCACCCTGATGAAGGACGGTCTCCCGCACGACTTGCCGGTGGGGGTAGTCGACCTCGATAATTCGTCTTATTCGCGTCGCGTCGCGCGTAATCTTGATGCTTTTGCCCAAACGCGCGTCGAGGGAACTTATGCCTCTGTCAAGGAGGCACGCGAGGCGGTGCAGAGGGGTGAGATTTATGGCTTTTTCTACATCCCAGAGTCGTTTTCGGCGGATGCACAAGCTTTCCGACAGCCGCGGATCTCGTTCTATTCCAATTACTCTTACCTCATCGCCGGCTCGCTTCTCTTCCGTGATATGAAGACGATGAGCGAGCTTACCTCGGGGGCGGCTATGCGCTCGGTGTTGTTGGCCAAGGGGGCGTCAGATCGTGCGGCGATGGCTTACCTTCAGCCTATTGTGATTGAGTCGCACGCGGTCAACAATCCGTGGCTTAACTATTCGGTCTACTTGAGCAATTTGCTTCTTCCGGGGGTGCTCGCGCTGTTGATTATGATGGTCACGGTTGCGGCGATTGGGATGGAGATCAAGTATGAGTCGGTGGGCGAGTGGCTCGAGATGAGTGGCGACTCTATGACGGTGGCGCTTGTGGGAAAGTTGCTCCCTCACACGTTGATTTTTACCCTGATGGGGGTGTTTTACAATGTCTATCTCTATGGTTACTTGGGCTTTCCATGCCACAGTGGGATTTTCCCAATGTTGGTCGCGACCTTTTGTTTGGTGATAGCCTCACAGTCGCTGGGAGTCTTTATGATTGGCGTATTGCCGACCCTGCGGCTCGGGTTGAGCTTTGCCTCGTTGTGGGGGGTGATCTCGCTTTCGATAGCGGGTTTCTCGTTCCCAGTGATGGCGATGCCGCCGGCGATTCAAGCGGCGAGTGTTCTTTTCCCCCTCCGCCATTATTATCTTATTTACGTAGCACAAGCCTTAAACGGCTATAGTATGCTTTATGCGTGGGAAAACTATGTGGGGTTACTCCTCTTTATGCTCTTACCGTTTTTGGTCGGGCGTCGGCTTCACAAGGTGCTCAAACACGCGAAATATATACCTTAAGCCACGATGTTAGGTTC
>CALHZE010000166.1 GCA_938040915.1 uncultured Bacteroidia bacterium
CTCAAGTTTTCCTTCGTACACACGCCCTGTGCTCCCGTTCAAAGAGATCCAATCCCCTTCCTTAAAGAGCCCATTAGGCGTACGCAGTTCGCGCTTCGCATAATCAATCTCTAACGTCGCAACCCCTGAAACGCAACACTTACCCATGCCGCGCGCAACAACTGCTGCATGCGAGGTCATCCCGCCACGCGCCGTCAAAATTCCCTGAGCAGCATGCATACCACTCAAGTCCTCCGGCGAAGTCTCCTGACGTACAAGGATCACTTTCTCTCCGCGCGCATTCCATTCCTCTGCCACATCGGCAAAAAAGACAATGCGACCACTCGCTGCACCGGGAGAAGCGGGCAACCCCGAAGCGATCAACTTCGCCTGAGCCAAAGCTTCTTTCGTAAAAACAGGATGAAGAAGCTCGTCTAGTTTTTCCGGCTCCACTCTCAAAACGGCAGTCTTCTCATCGATCATTCCCTCGTCAAGCATGTCCATAGCCATTTTCACCATAGCCATCCCCGTACGCTTACCTGAGCGAGTTTGCAACATCCAAAGCTTACCATCTTGGATAGTAAACTCGATGTCTTGCATGTCGTGATAATGTTCCTCCAACTTTCGCTGAATTGCATTCAACTGAGCAAACGCTTCCGGCATAACCTCTTCCAAAGAAGGCGCGATACGCTTACGTTCCTCTTCTGAAACATCTTTCAGTGCTGCCCAACGACGCGATCCCTCAATGGTAATCGGCTGTGGTGTACGTACTCCCGCAACCACATCCTCTCCCTGTGCGTTTACCAAAAATTCCCCATTGAAGCGGCGCTCGCCGGTAGCAGCATCACGCGTAAATGCCACCCCCGTAGCCGAAGTCTCGCCCATATTCCCAAAAACCATGCACTGTACGTTAACCGCAGTCCCCCACTCTTCTGGGATCTTGTTGAGACGGCGATAAAGTTTAGCACGATCATTCATCCAACTTTCAAAGACGGCGAAAATTGCCCCCCAAAGCTGTTCTTCGGCGTTCACTGGGAACGTTTTCCCCGTAAATTTCAACACAGCCGCCTTAAACTCCTTCACGAGTACCTGAAGATCTTCCACCGTGAACTCGGTGTCAGACTTAATGCCTCGCTTAGCTTTCTGTGCATTGATAATCACCTCAAATGGGTCTTCCGCCTCCTTTGATTCCGGTTTTAAGCCAAGCACCACGTCGCCATACATCTGGATAAAACGACGATAACTATCCCACGCAAAACGCGGATTCCCTGTCCGCTTTGACAACCCTTCTACCGCCTCGTCATTCAACCCAAGATTCAAAATAGTGTCCATCATCCCTGGCATCGAAGCGCGAGCTCCGGAACGAACAGATACCAAAAGCGGGTTCTCTTTGTCGCCAAACTTAGCCCCCATTTTGGTTTCTAACCCTGCTATCGCGGCACGCACATCCGCTTCCAAAAGCTTTACAATCTGCTCTTTCCCCAGAGAATAATAATCATTACACGTCGTCGTCGTAATGGTAAAACCGGGAGGGACGGGCATCCCTAAAAGACTCATTTCCGCCAAATTAGCCCCCTTACCACCGAGCTCATTGCGCATAGAGCCATTCCCTTGCGTCTTTGTGTCACCAAAAGTGTACACACGTTGTTGCGTTTCCTTCGTCATCCTTACTTTTTCACTTTTCGTTACTTATAACTCCCATTTAGACAACAAAGTTACAACAAAACTTCTTTGGTGAGCTGAAAAGGGGAACAACTTGCTACCACAACAACGTGCCATAAAGCACCAGAGCGAGATAACCAATCAAGAAACCAATACCTCCAATGAGAAGACCAAAAAGCTCCATATGACGCACCTTGATAAAGCCCGTGGAGTGTGCAATAGCATTAGGCGGTGTGCTAACAGGGAGCATCATCGCGAGCGAAGCAGCCAACGCAATCCCGATCAGAAGCGTCTTCTCTCCTCCGAAAGGTAGTAACGTGACCGCCATCCCCGTCGACACCGTCGCAAGGATAGGCATCAGTAGTGCCGCGGTCGCTGTATTACTAATAAAAGTGGAAAGCAACCAACAGATGAAACCAGAAGCAATAATGACCAAAAATGCCGGCCAAGCAGCAAATGGGATAGATGTAAGAATCGTCTGCGCAAGCCCCGTTTCTTTCATCCCTTCGCCAAGAGCAAAACCACCAGCCACCATCCAGAGAACACTCCAGTTAATTTTTCCCAAGTCATGCTTATTGATGACCCCAAAAAGACTGAATATTGCAATTGGGATAAGAGCCACAACACCCGCCTGAATCCCTGTAATCTTATCCAACATCCAAAGCATTATCGTTATAAAAAAGGTGATTTGCACCACACGCGTCTTCCACCCCTTCTTCAAATCCCCCTCTATAACTAAGTGAATCGTCTTTTGCTTAAACGGGAAAAGACGCTTTAAGAGAAACCACGAAAGGAAAAGCAAAAGAAAAGTCAATGGCATCATGTAAGCCACCCATTCCCCGAACCCAATATTCAAGTTAAGCCCCGCAGGATCATTCAAATACTTCAGAGCAATGGCATTCGGGGGCGTACCGATCGGCGTACCAAGTCCCCCGAGATTGGCGCCTGCTGGGATCGCAAGCGCCAAAGCAATACGCCCCTTTCCATCACTCGGCAACGTTTTCAGAACTGGAGTTAATATCGTGATCATCAACGCCGCTGTCGCCGTATTGCTAATAAACATAGAAAAGAGCCCCGTGATAAGGATAAAAGCCAACAATACATTCTCTGACTTTGTGCCAAAGGGCTTAAGGAGGACTCGAGCGACTGCCACATCCAGCCCCACATGACTAGCCGCCATAGCCAAGACAAAGCCCCCCATAAATAGCATAATGATCGGGTCTGCAAAAGTATGTAAGAGCGTCTTATAGCTCATGAGTACCCCAAGGTTCGGATTAGCGGTATCTCTAAAAAATGAAAATCCACTATCCGAGACCGTAAGGAGCATCAAAACAAGCACTGTAATCGAAGTAACCCATGCAGGAATGGGCTCCGATATCCACAGAAGGGCAGCAAAAAGAAAAAGCGCAACAACACGCTGTTGGGTTACTGGGAAATCTGCAGATAAACCCATAAAAGTTGGTGGTACCAGCCAAACAAATAGAAATAAGGCAGTACACAACAAAAATGCGACAAGACGCCTCAATCCGGACTTCACTTTGTGCGGATCATTGCCAAAGAAATACGTCAAAATAGCCTCCATTGTATTCTCATCTTTTATTTCAAAAGGGACATGAACCATTCTGACTCTAAATTTACTAAAATCATTAACATTAGACGAAAAGGGAAAAGAACATCCTGGAGTCTATTCTATATTAACCTACTGATATAAAACAAATAAGGGGGAGAAAAACCGTTGTTTTCTTCCCCTTATTTATATACTTTCTATTACCCGAATAACACAAATACCTCTTCCCACGTCTAGTATGGCGGGCACTGCAAGGGCTTATAACGCTTACCACGCTGAATAAGCGGCATCTCAAATGCTAAAGAGATTTCATGCGACCCTCCTGACCCAGGTCCCAGCTTAGAAACCGTTAAATCATACGTATAAACCACTTGAACACGAGTAAACCGAACCCCAAGCATAAAAGCAAGTGCATCACTTCCCGCATAATCCTTAACAAGAGGAATACCACGATACCAGAGACCGAGCATCAACGGATTCTTAAACCAATACCCCCCGATCTCAGCCTGAGAGAAACGTCCCTGTAAACGCGCATTAGCAGCAACAGAAAGGCTCTGATCTATCCCTCGTCGGTAGAGACTGCGAATGATAAAACGGTAACCTCCAAAAATAGAAAAGCGGAACGGAACGCGCGCATTTTCACTATAAAACGACATTTTGGGGCGAAGCATGTGATCCCACGTAGAACCGACCCACAGATTGGCAGAGTGGAGAAGAATCGACGTCGATATATCAATATCATAAACCGAGCTTTTCCCTAGGCTCTGCATCGTTGTGGAACTGCGAGGCGTATTCACAAGCTGATCTCCCCAAATCAATCGATCATAATTCAACGAATGATGCCGGAAGAAAAAGCCAATCCCCGGACGAAGATTCAACGATGCATTCAAGGGAATTGAATAAGAATAGTTGAGTCCGCCAATAATCGTACCAAGACGACCATCCCCAGCAAGATCGCCGAGTGCAAACACCCCAATCCCACTACGAAGGTTCTCGATATTCACATCATAAGAAGCGGACATTGTCCGATAGGTATTGGGAATAACAGACCACTGGTCTCGATAACTCAAGATCACGCGCTGCCCCGCACTCGCCCCCGCATAAGAAGGGGCTATGTAAATGGGGTTTGCAAAAAACTGTGTGAAT
>CALHZE010000167.1 GCA_938040915.1 uncultured Bacteroidia bacterium
ACGGAGGTTGGCGGCGGGTCGATCCGTATCTTCGACCGCACGATTCAAGAACGCATGTTTAAGGCGCTCGGTTTTAGCGAAGCAGCAGCGCAGGCACAGTTCGGCTTCTTGCTAGATGCCTTCCGCTACGGCGCACCACCACACGGGGGGATCGCCTTTGGGTTTGACCGCCTCTGCTCGCTCTTTGGAGGGGCAGACTCCATCCGCGACTATATTGCGTTCCCAAAAAACAACGCAGGGCGCGACGTAATGATTGCCAGTCCCTCGCAACTAGACCCAGCGCAACTGACCGAACTCCATTTAATGGTAAAGGAATAGAGAGCGTCGAGGCAAAGGGGCTTAGATAGCCATAAAAACAGCGAGAGGGCGTTATGCAGCTTGCATACGCCCTCTCGCTATATTTAATTACTCACCTCCCCTATAAGGCTCTTTTCATGCTTCGTAAAGAGGAAGAGGGTAATGTTTCTCTCTCTCTCTGAGCAGGATACCATTTTAAAAGAGAGTAAGCTGCCACGAGCCGCCTCTTCCCTACACCCTAGGTAACGGCTACTTAATGCGCACGAGCCCTCGTTCCAGATCAAACTGTAGGAGGTAAACCGCTTTACTCTCGTATGAGCTGAACTCTTGTGCCGCACGGAAGTCGAAGCGTGTCTGTAGAAGCGGTACGTTGCAATAGGGAAGGCAATAGCGGAAGTCTTCGCCGTAGCGGTAAATAGCGTGTAAGAAATACCGCGCGACGTCATAACCTTGGAAGGCATACTGCGACGGCTCTGTCCGAAAGAGATCGCGGTACGACTCTAAGAAGCCCCGTACACTCTCTGACTGATAGTCTACGTAAAACGGCGAGAAGAGCGTCACACGTAGCCCCCCAAGCTGAGAGAGGTCGAGGTTTCGCATCTTAAACCAACGCGCCATCCCGTAAACATCCACCGTGTCGGCAACCTTTAAGACCAAAAGAGCATTCAGCTGCCCCAGCACGTCACTTACAAAAGGTTCGCTGTGTGAGGGGATAAAGATCTTGCTGTTCTTTGTACCCTCTATCAACGAACGTAAGCGTGGGGTAAGGTTAGCCGTAGCCCCTCCCTTAGGATACTTCAAGACCTCAACCACAGGCGCGGGATTGAGTCGCGACGCTTGTTCGCGTAAGAGCCCCACCAGATGGTCTGCCATCTCGGCATCGGCAAGCGACTCTTCGCGCAAGACGATAATCTTTTGCGTCCCTTGCTCAACAGTTTCCTGCACAAGAGATTTAAGCTGTGTATAAAAAGAGGGATTGGCTTGAAAGAGGAAAGGATTGAGGTCTGAGGCAGGCGTCTTTCCAGAAAGCGGCGAGACGATCGGGACTCTATTCTGAGCAGCATACTGACTCAACAGCGAAATGCTCTTAGCATCGACCGGACCGATAATCAGATTTGCATTGCGCAGGGTATCGCTTTGTACGATCTTCTGCACCACTGCCAGTGAATGTTGCGTGTCAAAAACCGACAAGCGGATATTACAGCCCTGAAGACGGAACTCGTTGAGCGCAAGAAGAAGCCCTTGATAGAAGTCTAAATAACGCGTATTCACCGCAAGCCCCCGAGAAGAGACCGCCGCAACGTCATAACCCTCCTCCTCACTCTCCGACGTGGTTGACTTTCCCAATTCGAACGGGAGTACGAGCGCCACTTCTAGACTCTTTGCCCGCGGAAAAGCATTCGTCGAATCACAGAGCACGGGGACGACATCAGAGGTAGACTCGTCCTCTTTCGCTCCATTCTCTCGATTCGGGCGTTCTGCCTCCTGCGGGATCACCAGCTTGTCACCTAAACCGAGCGCGCGTTCGCGCAACCATGGGTTTGCCTCCAAGAGCTGCTCTTGAGTGATCCCAAAACGCTTGGAAATGCCGTAAACCCCCTCCCCTTTTTGCACCTCATATATTGTAACTTGCTGCTCTGGCGTGCTCGGCGGGATACGCAGTATCGTGTGCAACTGCAAAGTATCAGAGAGCAACGAATTAAACTTACGCAACTCGGCAACGGGCACACCATACTCGCGCGACAACGAGTAGAGACTCTCCCCTGCTTTCACAACATGCAACCGAAGCCCTGTTTCCTCTTGCTGAGTGCGCTGCTCCGCGGGGATGGGGATCTTAAGTATCTGTCCCTCTTTGATGCCATAGTATATCTGCGGATTCGCCGAGGCTATCGCCATCTGTGAGACATTATACTTATGACTAATCGCATATAACGTTTCCCCCTTAGCCACCACATGCAAGCTATATTCCTCTGTCCCCACAGTAATGCGCCCACGCGTCGCGACAGAATCCTGTCCGACGGCACAAACTACAGATGACAACAATACAATACACCACAAGCACAAAGCCCGCCACATAACACCTAAATTCAACGACATCCGACCACAGAAAGTAGTGTACCAAAGATATAGAAAAAAAAGAAAGTGGCGTCAGAGCCGACACCACTTTCCGAATTTATCGCCTAACGACCTTCGTTACCAAATCGAGGGGCGTTGCTCTGGGGTACGGTAATACTTGCTTGTAGTAGGTACCTCAAACGCTTTGTAGAAGGCATCAATGTTATACACGCCTCCGTTTACGCGGAACATGCCCGGCGCATGTACGTCTTCCACAAGGCGACGCGCCATCTCCTCGGGACGCGTGAGGTTACGCCAAACCTTAGAGTAGGCGAGGAAGAAACGCTGCATCGGCGTAAGACCATCGATTTGTTTCTGCGCTGCATCTGCCCCTTGCGACGCCAAGACTTTCTCAAAGGCATGTACTGAGATTGTCAGACCGCCATAGTCTGCCAAATTCTCGCCCAAGGTCAAGCTACCATTGACAAACTTGCCCGGCAATACCTCAAAGGCGTTGAATTGGTCAACTAACAACTTGGTATACTCGGTAAAGCGGAGCGAATCTTCACTCGTCCACCAGTTCTGCAAATTACCTTCCTTGTTATACTGACGCCCTTGGTCATCAAACCCATGCGTGATCTCATGCCCGATGACAACACCAATCGCGCCGTAATTCACAGCATCGTCAGCATTCACATCAAAGAACGGAGGTTGCAAGATCGCCGCAGGGAACACGATTTCATTCAGTTGCGGACTGTAATATGCATTCACGGTCTGCGGATACATAAACCACTCTGTCCGATCCACAGGGTTTCCCAGCTTAGACATCGTGTACATGAACTGGAATACCTGCCCGTTCCGGATGTTCTGTACATAGCTATCGCGCGCAATACTCAAATCGGTATAATCACGCCACTTGTCTGGATACCCGATCTTGACGGTGATGGCGTCTAACTTTTCCTGCGCCTTCTTCTTCGTCTCTTCGCTCATCCACGGCAATTGTGCCATCCGTTCGCGATACGCTGCACGAAGGTTTTTCACAAGGGTGACCATCCGTTCCTTAGCCGCGGGCGGGAAGTTTTCAGCCACGTATGCCTTACCAATCACCTCGCCGAGGATAGACTGTGTCATTCGCATCACCCGACGCCAACGTGGGCTCTGTACCTGTTGTCCAGAAAGCACCTTTCCAAAGAACTCAAACGAAGCATCGGCAAAGGGGGTAGAGAGTGCCGAAGCATACCCCGTAACGAAGTGCACCGCAAGGTAATCTTTCCACACGTTGATAGGCATTTCGACAAGGAGCTTGTTCACCTCTTGCAAGAACTTTGGGTTGTCAACCAAGAGCTCCGAGGGGATGTCTACGCCGAGATTCTGGAAGAAGACGTTCCAATCGATATTCGGGGTCAACTTCTGCAGCTCGGCGGAGGTTAACTTATTGTAGGTAAGGTGTGGGTCGCGGTACTCCAAACGCGACAATGACGCCGTCGCCATTTTACGCTCAAGATCGAAGACATCACTAGCCATCGAGGTCGCGACGTCGTCCTTATTGCCCATCAAGACAAACATACGGGTAAGCATCTTGATGTAAGCATCTTGGAGCGCCTTTGTACGATCGTCATCCCCCAAGTAGTAATCACGATCGGGCATACCCAAACCGTTTTGCGAGATCGTCATGATGTAACGCGTCGCCTCCTTACTATCCTGATCGACGCTAACATAGAATGGGTCTCCGCCCCCGATAGAGCGTTCACGCGCAAACTCCCGCACAAGATCGGCAGGTGTTACCAAACTCTTAATGATATCCAAATCAGGCTCGAGGGGCGAGAGACCCGCCTGCTCGATCGCCGCGGTATCCATCCCCGAGGCATAGAAATCCCCAATCTTCAACCAATCTTGGTTGGTCGTGTCACCCTTACGCTCCCACGCACGGAAGAGGATATCCTTAACCTTTTCCTCGGTCTGCTCTTGTAACACGTCAAATGCGCCGTAACGCACACGATCTGAGGGGATCTCTGTACGTTTCAACCATCCACCGTTAGAATACTGGTAAAAGTCTTCTCCAGGCGCTACCGTCGTATCGAGGTCTGCGAGATCTATCGGTTTCGGCATATTGGTACTCTCCTTACAACCCATTAGAGCCAATGGGACAAACAACCACAACAAAGACAAACGTTTCATTTCCCTGCACTATTCTAGAATCCAATTCTCTGTTCTCCGCCCCCTTGACTAGGCCTCGGGGTGCTCTACGTCATAGTCGGCGAGGTAGGCCTCCAAGGTGATGTTGTTGATGAGCATGGCACGCTCTAACACCTGCACTTCCGCATAACGGACAAAGCGACGTGCGCTCTGTTCGAAACAATTCTTTTCACACGTACAACGCTCACTATCGAGGATCAACAAATAAGCAATCGCAATAAAGCCCCCGATCTCCACCAAACGACGTGCGTGGAACTCTATGTAATCGGGGTTCTCAGCCTTCTGTACCTGCTCAATAGACTTGGTCAACACCTCCGTCAAATCTGCCAGCAACTTCACTTCAGCCGAAAAAGCTTCCCCCTTAACCTGCTGCGCAAAGAACGCCAAACGCTGTGTAAGCGCCCCCGTCATCACCGAGCGGATAGCCGCCACGACCTGCAACTGCGATGTCCCCTCATAGATATTGGTAATGCGCGCATCGCGGTAGAGACGCTCCACAGGAAAATCGCGCATGTAGCCCGTGCCTCCGTGCACCTGTACGGCGTCATAAGTCACTTGGTTGCAAAACTCACTACCAAAGAGCTTAGCCAATGGGGTAAACATTTCTGCAAGACGCGTATACTCCTTCAACTCGTTACGTTCCTCTTTGGTTAACGTACGTTCGCGCTGGATGTGTAAGAGTGACTTGTAGATATCGACATAACGCGTCGTCTCATAAAGCAGGGCGCGGATAGCGTCTGTCTTAGCACGCATCATGACCAACATTTCGCGCACGGCGGGGATATTTTTAATGAGCTTGCCAAACTGCTCACGCTCACCGGCATACTTTTCCGCTTCACGCGTAGCTGCTTCTGCGATCCCCACGCTCTGAGCCGCCACTCCGAGACGCGCACCATTCATCAACGCCATCACATACTTGATAAGACCGAGCTTGCGCTCACCCACCAACTCAGCCGGTGCGTCTTTGAAAACAAGCTCACACGTGGGCGAACCGATAATCCCCATCTTATGCTCAATGCGGCGAACCCGTACACAGTCGGTCTTCTTATTGTCATAGAGGAACAGCGAGATCCCCCGCGCATCGGTCGTTCCTTCTTCCGAACGCGCCATAACAAGCGAGATATCCGCATCGCCATTGGTGATAAAACGCTTCACGCCGTTGAGTAGCCACGTTCCGCGCTTTTCATCATAATGCGCTTTGAGCATCACCGCCTGTAGGTCAGAGCCCGCATCAGGCTCGGTAAGCCCCATTGCAAAGGTTTTCCCTTGGTTTGCCAAGGGGAGATACTGCCGGCGCTGTTCGTCAGAAGCGAACTCGTTAATCGTCTCAGCACAGTCTTGCAACCCCCAAATATTAGCAAACCCTCCGTCGGCACGACTCACCAATTCGGCCGCCATCACGTAGGGGACCATCGGGAAATTCAATCCACCGAACTCACGCGGGAGCGACATCCCATACAAACCGGCTTGCGCCAATGCGTCGTGATTCTGCTGCGTACCGGGGTGATAGTGCACACGCCCGTCGACGACGGTGGGTCCCTCGGCATCCACCCGTTCTGCATTAGCTGCCAAGATGTCGCCACAGATCTCCCCCACAATCCCCAACACTTGCCGATAGTTCTCTTGAGCATCAGCATAGTCTTGCGGCGCATACGCTTCTCGGTTTTCTTCTGCAAAGTTCTTTTCCTTAAGCTCCACAATGCGTTGCATCAGTGGATGATCGAGCTGGAAACGCAACGAAGGATTGTCTTCAAAAAAATTTGCCATCTCTTTACTTTCTATTCTAGTGCAACGCCGCGCTTACTTCGAATTTCGTTTATACGACTCAATAAACCTATCGATCACCTCCGCATAGTCGCCCACGATCGTATAATCGGCTATTTGATTGATCGGGGCGTTGGGGTCAGTGTTGATAGAGATAATCATAGCCGACTCGCTCATCCCAGCCGTATGCTGTACCTGTCCGGAGATCCCACACGCGATGTAGAGCTTCGGACGCACGGTAACCCCCGTTTGTCCCACTTGGCGTTCGTGATCGGCAAAACCTGCATCGACCGCAGCACGCGAAGCCCCCACCTCCCCGCCGAGAAGATGTGCCAACTCAAAGAGCTTGTTGAAACCCTCGCGACTCCCGACTCCGTAGCCCCCAGCCACGATCAAGGTAGCCCCCTTGATGTTGACAGCCTGCTTCTCGAGTTGACGCGAGATGATCGATACCAAGAAGTCTTCGTCTTTGAGAATGGAGAGATCCACCTTTACCACCTCACACGTCACAGGGGTTTTCAACTCCTCGCGCTTCATCACCCCTTCGCGGACGGTCGCCATTTGCGGGCGGCAATCAGGGTTCACAATCGTAGCAATGATGTTACCACCGAAAGCGGGACGAATCTGGAAAAGTAGGTTCTCATAGTTTTTTCCAGCCTTGGCATCCTTATACTCACCGATCTCGAGGCGGGTACAGTCTGCAGTCAAACCACTGTGAAGGGCAGAAGATACACGCGGACCTAGGTCACGCCCTACCGAGGTTGCCCCAAAGAGGGCAATTTGCGGCTTCTCGCGCGTAAAGATGTCACACAAGATGCGCTCGTGTGGCATGGTGAGATAATACTCTAATCGCTTGTCATCCGCCAGATGGAGGCGTGTTGCGCCATACTTTGCGCAGATAGGTTGCACCCAATCTAAGTCCTTGCCAATCGCAACAGCCTCTACGGCAACCCCGAGCTCGGCGGCCAACGTACGAGCCTTGGTTAAAAGCTCCAAGCTAACGTCAGCAATCTCACGCCCCTCGATCTCTAAGTATACAAATACGTTATTCACTGCCTTACCTCCTATGTGCTTAACCTATCGTGTGGTTTGCCATCAACTCCCTTACGAGCTCGTCTACCGACGCAGCACTCGCGTCATATCGCTTCGATTCTTTGACTTGGAAGACCACGTTTTCCACCGTCTTGACCTTGGTAGGCGACCCCGCCAACCCCAATTCCGCGGGATCGGCATTCAACACCGCGTCGCTCCACTCCTCAATGAGCGGGTGCTTGTAACCATCGTCAGCCACATTTTCTGACGGTGCTGCTGCGCGTTTCCACTGCATGAGCAACTTCGCGTTACGCGAACGACACTCTGGCGCGGTCGCATTCACCGTAAGCACCAGTGGCAAGCGCCCCTGCAACTCCTCTACGCCACGTTCCACGCGCCGACGCACCGTGATTTTGTCCTCCTCCAGCTTCGCTGCTTCCACATAGGTTATCTGTGGCCACCCGAGCTTTTGTGCGACCTGCGGTCCCACCTGAGCCGTATCGCCGTCGATAGCCTGACGCCCTGCGATCACCAACTGCGGATTGAGTTTACGTACCGCGCACGCCAGTGCATAAGACGTAGCCAATGTGTCAGAGCCAGCAAAGGCTCGCCCTGAGAGCAACACCCCGTCATCCGCGCCTCGATAAAGCCCTTCGCGGATGATATCGGCCGCGCGCGCGGGTCCCATCGTAAGGAGGGTGACCCGCACCCCCTTGTGTTCATCCTTGAGTTTGAGCGCCAACTCGAGCGCGTTCAAGTCTTCGGGATTAAAGATTGCAGGCAAGGCAGCTCGGTTAACCGTACCGTCTGCCTTCATGGCATCTTTTCCAGCAGCGCGCGTATCGGGCACCTGCTTTGCTAAGACCACTATACGTAATTCCTCCATCTCGAATTATTTTCCTAGTCAAACGCAAATATAGCATTATTCTTGCTCTTAGAGCGCCTTGAGAGAAAAAAGCGTCTAAACGACAGGGCAGCGACGCCTCCCCTACCTAAAAAGCAACAGCCCCAAGACTCTTTCGAATCTTGAGGCTGTTGAAAGCCCAATAAGACCACGCCCCTATTCGTTTTTCGTGGGGTCACACGCGGGAGCTGGGTCACCGAAACGGTTTTGACCTTCCTCACCCACCTTTGCGCAAAGTATAATGAACCAAATGAAACCGATAATTGGGATAAGGGCGATGAAAATCCATCCGCCCCCCTTACCGATGTCGTGCATACGGCGCACCGCAACGCTCAAACCTGGGAGTAGCACCGCCAAGTTAAACAACCCACCGATAATCTGCCCTAGCATAGGCTTGATTAAGCCGAAACCCCACATCAGAAGCCACGCGACGAGTGCATTGATGAGAAACACTGTCCAGAATTCCGCGCGCCCAGCACGCCCCTTGAAGTCAATGTAATGTTCCTTCAAGACTTTCAAATACAACGAAATGAAACCCATGTTCAAACCTCCTAATTATTATTTAGTTAGAGTCCTTATCAGTCGAGCTGCTTCCCCTACCCAGAGGACAAGCGATGTTACCGCGAAAATGATCACCCAATCTATCCACCCCAAGGGCACGATGCTAAACAGATCGCCCGCAAATGTAACAATTATTAATTGACCTAGCGAAATCAAAATGCATACACCGACAAAACCTTTGCTCTGTCTCATGTCAGAGAATGCGCTTTTTCCACTCAAGAAAGCCTTCGCATTAAACATGTTCCAGAACTGGAGCATGACAAAGATAGTAAAAAACAGCGAAAGTTCATATTGAGATAAATGCCCACCTCGGAAATCAAAAAAATGTGCGAGGAACTCCGTAAAACGGAACTCGGTGAGCGAGGTCAACCCTACGTGCTTGAAGTACTGGATGAGCCCAAAAAAGAGCACGACGAAAAAGAGCCCCACACCGAGGATCTGGCGCGTCATTGCCGGTGTAATGATGTGCTCTTCCGGACGCCGCGGCTTGTTGTGCATCACACGTTCTGAATGCGGCAAGGAGGCGAGCGCCATCGCCGCAAAGGTGTCCATAATCAGGTTGACCCACAACATTTGCGTGACCGTAAGCGGCGACTCTGTGCCGAGGAAGGCGCCCAGCAAGACGATGAGGCACGCCGCGACGTTGATCGTCATCTGGAAAAGGATAAAACGCTGGATGTTCTGGTAGAGCGAGCGCCCCCACATCACCGCACGCGAGATACTCGTAAACGAGTTGTCAAGGATGGTAATATCGCTCGCCTCCTTGGCTACCGAGGTGCCATCGCCCATAGACAAGCCCACTTGCGCGGCATTCAGCGCTGGGGCATCGTTTGTGCCGTCACCAGTTACGGCCACCACCTGCCCCTTTTGTTGGAGGAGCTGCACCAATCGTTGTTTGTCGTGCGGACGCGCCCGCGACATAATCTTCAAATCGAGGACCCGATCGAGGAGCTCAGTATCAGAAAGGGCTGCGAACTCCGCACCCGTAAGGTGATGTGCCTCGGGCTCATCTGCTGCCCAGAGACCGATTTGCCGCCCGATCTCCTTCGCCGTCCCTGGCGTATCGCCCGTTACGATCTTCACGGCAATTCCTGCTTGCAAACACTCGGTTACCGCGGCAGGGACATCGGCACGAATCGGGTCAGCAATCGCCACGATCCCCAACAGAGTCAGCTTCGCCCCGACCAACCGCCCGTCACAGATATACTGCGTATCATCGCCATCTTCAAGCACTTGATAAGCTAACGCGAGGGTACGCATCGCCTTATTCTGATAGCCGAGGAGCTGCGCCACGATCTCCTCTTTCGCTACTGGCAAACCCACACACATTTCAAGGAGCATTTCGGGCGCCCCCTTCGCATACAAAACCCGATGTGGCACGACAGACGAACGCACGAGGGTAGCCATATACTTCCGCTCGGTAGAGAAGGTCAATTGTTCCACAACGGGGACTTGCTCTCGCAAAGGTTGATAGTCACCCCCCTGCCTCTGTAACCACAGGAGTAGCGCCCCCTCGGTCGGGTTACCCAAGACCTCAAGCCGCTCGGGGTCAGAGCGGTCAAGAAAAGCAGTCGTATTAAGCGCAATCGCCTCGGGGAGGAATGCGCTATTTTGCGCCTCATTATAAAGCTTAGCCTCGTGGACGCGCATCTGGTTCTGTGTGAGCGTCCCTGTCTTGTCGGTACAAATGACTGTGGTCGCCCCCATCGTCTCACAAGCATGCATCTTCCGCACGAGGTTGTTTGTCGCCAGCATCCGCTTCATGCTGAGCGCAAGGCTAAACGTCACGCTCATCGCCAGCCCCTCGGGCACTGCCACCACAATGACCGTAACCGCGATCATCGCTGTGTTGAGGAGATAGCTCCCAAAGAGCAATCCGTCGTCAATGACCAGCCCACCGGCATTAAGAAAGTAAGCGATCAAGCGCCCGACTAAAATCAAGGCCGCGAGGACATAAGCGCCCTTGGTAATGAGCTTTGAGAGGCGATTTAATTGCTGATTGAGTGGTGTTTGCACCGAGTTGTCGATTTGAGCCCCTTCGTAGACCTTGCCATATTCGGTAGCGTCGCCGACGTGCGTCACGCGCATGATCCCATGCCCGTCGACCACCGACGTACCACGCAAGACATGGTTAGACGGATAGGTCGCGTTGGGGTCAAAATTTGCTGGGTCGGTGGTTTTCTTGGCCACGGGTTCGCCGGTGAGCGTAGACTCGTTGAGCTGGAGGGAGATCGCCTCGATGAGCTCGCCGTCAGCAGGCACCTCGTCGCCCGTATTGAGCACGACGATATCGCCCACCACGACCTCGCGTTTGGAGATTTGGGAGATCGCCCCCTCACGCAAGACATCGACCGGCATGTCGTCATTGACTTGGTTGAGGACATCGAACTTCTTATTGGCGCTCACCTCAAAGAAGAAACCCACGGTGGTCGCCAAAAGGATCGCCAGCAGAATCCCCACGGGCTCAAAAAAGGCTTCGAGGTCGGTCTTCCCCGTCAGATACTCAAAGCAGGCGACGGCTGCCGAAAGGAGTAATGCGACCAAAAGGATAATGATAATCGGGTCGGCAAACTTGCGAAGAAACTGTCGCCACAGGGGCTCTTTCTTCGGTGGCGTAAGGACGTTTTCGCCATACTGTTTACGACTCTCCTGCACCTGCGCGGACGTAAGCCCCGTATAGTGATGCGATGGGTTCATGGATGTTATTGATTAAATGGATGTAGGCGCTGTGCGCGTTGTGCAAGATAGAAATAGCTGTCAAATCGCGTGCTCCCAACGCACCACACACCTGCGCCCCTCGGGCGCATCTGCGAAGAGGAGTCTCTGCCCATGGTGTAACTCGACGACCGCCCCAGGGGAGATGGGCTTGCCCTCGGTAAGATCCCAGAGTTCGGCAATTCGTTCGTTGACCAAGAGCCACTTTTCCCCTTGCTTTCGAAAAAAGGCCACCCGTTTGCGCTCACTCAGCGGTAGACGCTCGTTGGGGGCGATGTTGTGTTGCAAGTGCCAGGGGTAGAGCGGTCGTCCGTCGTAGATCACCACCCAATGTTCTTCGCTGATATACTCACCGTTGGCGTGGAGGTAATAGAGGTCTAAGACGGGGATCGTCGCCCGCACCTGCTCGCCACAAAATGGACAGACGCGCTTGTCTATATCGTCAAGCACAAACCACTTGTGTGAACAATCTAGATTGGGGCATGGGTAGAGGAGATCCACCGTTTTCACGATCTCGTCTTCCCATTCCTGCGCCGTTGGGCGCAACTCTGGCTGGTGTAGGCCCGCAATAAAGGCGCGGTCAAAAAGCTTTTTGAGATATGGACCGCAGAGCGTATAGGGGCGTAGCGAGGGGTCGCCATGCGGCAACTGCTTTTCATCAAGATCAGAGACCCTTACCGCATTAGAGATGTCTGACGGGTTTTCCACAAAAAGCGCCTTCTCGCCCCTGCGTAGCATCTCGTCGCGTTCGTCGTCTTCGACGTCAAAGACCTTTTGTCCGTCAAAGGGGTCGCGATTGAGAAGGTAAAAATAGACCAGCACGGCGAGTGCAAAGCGGTCGGTCCGGATGTTGGGCAGCGAGCGCCGCGGGTCGTCTTTAGGCAAATCTTTGGTCTGAGAGACCTCGGGGGCGATAAACTCCTTTGTGCCGATGACCTCGGGGAAGAACTTGCCGGGGACGACGAGCCCGTCGATATCGATGATACACGCCCTGCCACAGGTCGGGGCAACGAGCACGTTGTTAAACGAAAGATCAGAGTGTGCGAGCCCCGCAGCGTGAAGGCGACGCACGGCACGGCTAATGCAGAGGCAAACCTGAAAATAGTTGTACCAATCGCCCCGCTCGGCACGTGCTAAAATGGAGTTCTGATGTTTTGCCGAGGCAAACCATTTACCATTCTTTTCCTTCCCGCGTAGCCTCGAGCGGTCATTCTCTTTCGAACCGATTTTGAAGAAGAAATCGGGGTCATAGGTAGGCGAGACGACCCCTAGACGTCCCTCGTGGTAAACGATGTGGGTGGGCCAACAGAAGAAGCGCTTCCAATAGTCACCGCACTCTTGTTCGAAAATGCTTTTGCGATAGCGGGTAACAATGTTCTCTAAACGCGCTTGGGTATTGGCATCGGGCGTCTTCCTGAAAAAGGCGACGACGTAGGACTTATCGGGGCTGTAATAGACGTCTTTTGAGCCTCCCGAGCCAATAATCTCGTCGATGTACTCTATCGGAGTGCCATCCTCGGCAACGAGCTCCACTACCCGCGTTGACATCTTTACCGCCTCTCTCTCAAGCTCTTGTTACCATAACATCGCTAACGTCCGGTCGTCGTGACTCCCCTTCGCCCAAAAGGCTAACCAGCGTTCGAGGTTACGCGTCGCGACCTTTGGGTCGTCGAAGGTTACCTCAACACACTCTTCGTTCTCGCCGGCGAGGTCACGTAGGAGTCTCGCCCATGCATTGGGGTCAGAGAGCTCGGCATCGGAGTCAAATTTCGCGTCACTAACCCCGTCGGTCATGAGGAAGAGGGCGGTAAAGTCTTCGACCACGGCACGCCGGATACGTTGCTCGATGACATCGGGCTGCCCCCCTATCTCGGGCATAGTGAGGAAACGTGTCTGCCCCTCATAGTCGCCATGGTCGGGCGTCCCGAGGAGGAAGACCTCGCGAGCCTCGGCGTCATAGAGCGCCAGCGCCCCATCCCCAACCCACCACGTGACAAAGAGATAGTTGTCCCCAACCCTCTTACACAGCGCCACCTCGAGGGTCGTGGCATAATCGCGGGGGGCACGCCCGTGAGCCTTCGCCTCATCACAGATAGCCGCATAGGCCGCCGCAACGCCTTTGCAAAGCGCCTCTGTAAGGAGCTTCTTGACCAAATCGAGGTCGGCACAACGCAACTTTAGCTCTCTTGTGGCAAGAAGAAACGTCTCACACGCCTTGAACACCGTAGCACAGGCAAGCGCAGCCCCCTTTCGGGAGAACTCACCAGAGCCTGCCCCGTCGGCGACGGCAAGGAAATAGATATCTTTCTTAGTGATATACCCCAGCTGGAAGGCGTCGTCACGCGGCTTCCCTTCGTGGGCATGCGAACGCCCACGCACACTCACGGCTAACATTTTCCGGGGGGAGTGCCACGCGCACGTCTGTGCGCTCGTGTTGGGCGTGGGATACTCGATATCGGGGGGCGTGGGCAAGTCGCGCCACTTCGAACGCGGGTCGCCGTTGATCAGGAAACGCACTTTCCACTCGCGCGGCGTCGAGTCTGGACGGAAGTCTGTCCACAATCGTAACAACAATTCGTGTTGCCCCTCTGTCTTGGGGATCCCCTTAACCTGCTTGGTGGCAGACGAATAAGAGAGCCCCAACTCCTCCAGCCCGACAAACTCGATCACGGCGGTGTGTCCGTTTTCGTTTTCCTCGAGCGATAAGGTATCTAGGAAGTCAAAATCGAGGGAATAGGGGTGTTTCTCGACCCCGTTGGGGAAGATAATCACGTCGTTGTCTAGGCGATATGATGACATGGGCAGAGAGGTGGCTATATCGCGCGCGCTTAGAACAATGGGTGTAATTCGTCGGGGGTCGCAGGTAAGTCGTTCCCCGTGGAGTTTTGCCCTGCGTCGACGAGTTGGCTGCCCGTAGAGATGGAGGCAGACACCCAACGAAAGAAGGCTCGGATGCCGGCGGAATCCATCGTTTCGAGGCGCACCACGTTCTCTGTAATCTGTTGTAGGATGGTGTCGTCGGCGTCGGGCCCTGCGGCGCATGCCACGACGATGCCCACCTTCCGTTTCTTAAACTCAGCCAAGCCCTCTTCCCACGCGTCATTGGGGGCGCCGTCGGTAAAGATAAAGACGAGGGGTTTCCAGTCGCCCTTGACGGTGGTGGTAGACTTGGTCACCTCGTTATCTAAACGGTCAGCGAGGAGCTT
>CALHZE010000168.1 GCA_938040915.1 uncultured Bacteroidia bacterium
GCAACGTGATGCGCCCGTTTCATTCGCCCCATCCTCTCCCTCTGATACATCCGTCCAAGGGAGTCCTTTCAACACGGGGAGGAGCACCTCGCTAAAGTCATGGGTAAATGTGCCCACACTGCTCTTTTTAGGGCTCTTTTCCTCTGTTTTAGGTTCGTAGTCGTGTACTAGGTATAACTGACGTTCTGCGCGCGTAAATGCTACGTAATAGGTATTGAGGGCATCGACGGTGCGGAGCAGGTATTCGTCGACCGTATTGGGGGCAAAGGTCGAGGCGAGGTGTTGGAGCGAAACGCCGTGAGGCAACATGCCGAGGTGAGTGGGCGTGTCGGGCTGTGTGAGGAGGGGGGAGGGGGATTCGTCCCACAAGACGGTGTCGTCGTTGCTCAGCAGGAGTTGGTAGTTGAGCTCGGGGCAAATGACCATGTCAAACTCGAGCCCCTTGGCTTTGTGGATGGTTAGAAGGTTGAGCGCCCCCGCCGTGTCACCACTGCTCACGTGCCGCTTTTGCGGGTCTTGGGAAGTATAGAACTCGAGGAAGGCGTGGACGTTGTTCTCCTGCCGCTGTTGGAAGGTATAGACCTTGTCGCGCAGGGTGGCGATATAGGGCATCTCGCCAGGGTGGGAGGGCAGCCCCAGTCCCTGTAGCACGCTGTCAAAGAGATCGAGGAGGGGCAGTGTGGCGAGGTTGCGCAGCCACGCGAGGGTCTCTTTGAGGTGGGGCGAGAGCTTGGTCTCGTGTGCTTCGTGGTCGAAGATTTGGCTGGTCCACGCTTCGTCGGGGGCAAGGTGCTCGTTGACGAACTGAGCGATGGTCGCGAGGTCTAAGTCCTCTTCCACGCCGGCGGCGATGCGAAGAGCCGCGAGGGCGAGTTGTACGTCGAGCGAAGCGTCGAGTAGTAAACCGTCTTGGCTCACGACGGCGTATGGTGTCCCCCCCTCGCGTTGGTGTTGGGATATGGCGGCGACGAACTCTTGTGCCATGCGGCGCGTACGCACCAGTACGGCGATTTTGTCGGGAGCGATCCCCCCCCCGATGAGTGTGTCGATGAGCGTTAGGGTATATTTCACGGTGTGGGCGAGCTCCGAGCTTTTCTTGTCGGGTTTGGGGAGGAGGGTTAGGTGCACGCCACCCGTTAGCTGACTTTTTACCCCTTGCTTTGCGTCTGCGTATGCCGAGGTGAGGAGTGTTTGGAAGCTTGCTATGTGTGCGTCTATTGTTTGGCGAATGGTGGCGAGTGAGTCCTCACTAGGCACGCCCTCGGCGATATCCCTTGTGTAGGTTTGGGTCGCGCTCAGGAGTCGCTCGAAGAGTTGGTTGTTAAACTCTACCACTTGGCGTGCCGAGCGGTAGTTGTCGGCGAGGGTCTCTAACGAGAGGTTATTTTCGTATTTGTCGGGGATCTCCTTTGCTAGGAGCTGCCAATCGCCCCCCCGCCACCGGTAGATGGCCTGCTTGACGTCGCCCACGAGCAGCGCCTCGCCACCTTGCGAAATGGCGTTTTGGACAAAAGGCTCGAGCAAGCACCAGTGAAGGCGCGAGGTGTCTTGAAACTCGTCTACGAAAAGGGAGTTGTAACGCACCCCCATACGCTCGTAGATGAAAGCGGTGTCGTTCCCCTCTGCTACTTCCACGAGGAGGGCGGCGAGGTCGCCTAAGAGGCGTGTATTGTCTTCCTGTTCCACTTGGAAGAGGTGGGTGCGCAGCTCGTTAAGCAGGGCGAGCTCGGGGAGTTGCTTTAGGGTTAGGTGGAGACCATTATAGTCGGGGG
>CALHZE010000169.1 GCA_938040915.1 uncultured Bacteroidia bacterium
CAAAGGGGGGCGTAGATTCGCCCCCCTTTCGCTCTCTGTTGTGTTTCGCCCCCTGTTACTCGAGTTGGAAGAAGCCGACACTCGTCCGTAGCCGTTCGGCTTTTTCCAGTAGCGCTTGTGCACTAGTGCTCATCGTTTGGCTGTCTTGCGAATTGCTTTGGGTTACGTTGTTGAGCTCTTGCATCGCGTTGTTAATCTCGCGGATACCGTTATTTTGTTCTTCGCTTGCGGTAGCGATCTCATTAGCTAAGTTTGTTGCGCTCTCTATTTTGGGGATTGTCTCGCCCACGAGCGTCTCTGAGTGGCGGGTGATCTCTTGTGCCTTTTCCACCATTTCGATAATCTCTTCGGCGACAGAGCGGGAAAATTCCGCGAGTTTGCGTACCTCGGTGGCGACCACCGCGAAGCCCCGTCCGGCCTCGCCGGCTCGTGCAGCCTCTACCGAGGCATTGAGCGCCAAGATGTTGGTCTGGAAGGCGATGTCGTTAATCAATTGCACCTTGTCGGCGATGGCTTGGGTTGCCTGTGCCGAGTCTTGTGTGGCGCGCACCACGTCGCGCATGAGGGTGAGGGCTCTCTCTGACACGCTGCGCGATTCGTTGGCATTATAGACGCTTCGTTGCAGGTGTTCGGTGACGTTTTCCATGGTGGTACATACCTGTTCGAACGAAGCCGATTGCTCGTGAGCCCCTTGCGCGATGTTGGCCGATGTGCCGTTGACCTCGTGACTCACACAAGAGAGCTCTACTGACGAGTCGGTAATGTCTTGCACCACTTCCCGCATTTTTGACTGGAGTGTGCGAGCGTTGTTAATCAAGTTCCCGAGCTCGTCGCGTCGCACAATGTTGGGGATTTGAAAAGACAGGTCGCCCGAGGCCATATTCTTCATCACGAGCACCGTTGCATCAAGTGGGGTACGGAGATAGCGGTTGAGGATGGCATAAGTGATTGAGCCAATCACGATGATGCTTAGGTCGCCCAAGATGTGCGCCAACGACCCCCACGTTACCATCAGTTTGCTCATGATCGAAACATAGACGGTGAAGGTAATAGAGGCTGTGGTAAAGCGGAACATGATGTCCGACTTACGGAATACGATAAAGCGGAGCACGGCGACGCCGATGAGATAGACGACGATACTGACTAGGATGGCTTTTAAGTCTTCGTTCATTGTTTTGTCAAATAACTAGTTGTAAAGTACACCACAACAAAAGTAGTGCCTTTTGCACTCAAAAGGGTTAGGTGCTTGGAAAAAAGAATAGTCAATCACCTCTCCCAGATGACGCTAATACCGCTTCTCCCCTTTTGGGCAGAGGCGGTGTTAGCGTCTCGAAAGTCGTGAGTCGAGGGGTTGATTTTAGTGCCGTAGAGCAGTCTATAATGCTGTCGTTTTTTGCGAATTTCTGTGGTGTGGCATATTACTTTTTGCTAGTAAACGCACGGCTGGGTATTTGTTTGTTTCTAAAAAACGCATTACCTTTGTGTCGTGGTTAGATGGTGGATGTAGCTCAGTTGGTTAGAGCGTCGGATTGTGGTTCCGAAGGTCGAGGGTTCGAGCCCCTTCTTCCACCCGAGAGGTTGAGAGGTGTCCCATACTGATTCCGTAAGGATAGGTGTGGGGCATTTTCTTTTTTACTCGAGGGGAGGGGACGCCCCTATTGCGAGGGATAGGTTACGTGTCTAAAGCGGAGCGAAATCTCGGGTTGCACCCCCGTAGCGCCGACTTGCTCCCGCAACATTCCAAAAAAACTACCTACCTTGCGTGTGGGAAAACAGTAAGGATAGGATGCCCACGCTAAACGACATACTTGCGCCCATAGCCCTCGATCTCCGAGCATTCCAGACCTATTATGCACAGGTGCAGGAAGTGCCTTCCCGTTCGCTACACTATGTGTTGCGCTACTTGTTACGCAAGGGTGGTAAGCAGCTCCGACCCGCCTTGGTCTATCTTTCTGCTGCGGCGGCAGGCGGTGTTTCTGATTCCACGCGCGTGGCGGCAGCGATGGTTGAGCTCGTCCACAACGCTTCGCTCATTCATCGTTGACCAAGCTGAGCTAAGACGCGGTCTCCCAGCCGTTTATAAGATTTGGAAGACCCGCGCCGCGGTTCTTGCGGGCGACTATATGCTTGCCCTCGGGCTTAAGCTCGCGGTTACCTCCGGCGAATATCGCTTTCTAGAATATATGAATCACGCCGTGCAGGAAATGAGCTCCGGCGAGATTGAGCAGCTCCGCCGCGCACGCAAGCTCGAACTTGACCCCGACAGTTATTTTCACATCATCCGCGCCAAGACGGCCGAGCTTCTTGCTGTTTGCAGTGCTACGGGGGCTCTTTCGGCGGGCGCTCCCCAACCGACGGTTGACGCCTTTCATCGCTTTGGTATCTTGTTGGGGATGGCATTTCAGATCCGTGACGATATCTTAGACTTTTCCCCCTTTGATAGTGGTAAGCTCCCCGGTAATGACCTCAAGGAGGGAAAGGTGACGCTCCCCCTTCTTTATGCCCTTGAGGGGCTTGAACCTTTGGTCTACAAACGTCGTCTGCGACAAATTCGCAGGGCACGGAGATGGCTCACCGTACGGCTACGGCTCATCCGTTGGGTGCACTCGACCGAGGGGGTGCAACGAGCCGAAGGGAAGGTGCTCGCGCTGACCGAGGAGGCGAAAGAGGCACTTGCCCCCATCCCCGACTCCGCTGCAAAAAGGGCTTTGTTTCAATTGGCTGACTACCTCGTAGCGAGAAAGAAATAACCGACGACAATATGCCGATTAGCGAATTTATCTTCATCGGGTTGCTTGGTGTGGCAGGCATACTCGGTTTCCGTAAGGGGCTTATTTCGCAAGTAACGATGTTCCTTGGGCTCTGTTTGGGCATTTGGCTGGCGCTCCGCTTTGCCGGTTTGGTGGGCGAACAGCTCGCTCCCTACGGCGTCCCAGCAGGCGAAAAGGGCTATCTCATCTCCTTTGTGCTGGTCTTTGCGGGGGTGGTGCTCGGGGTTTACTTCCTCGGGCGTTTTGCCGCGCGCGTGCTAAAAGTCTTGATGCTTGGCTGGGTCGACAAGTTGGCGGGGTTGCTCTTTGGGGTACTGAAGGCGGCGCTTATCTTGAGCGTCCTCCTTGCGGTATTGGCGCGTGCGGGGGTGACCGACAAGCTCTTTTCCCAGAAGGCGCAAGAGGGGCTCTTTTATCGCACACTCTCTGACTTTGCCCCGACATTCTACCCCACGCTTCGAGACTTTGGGACGAAGCTTACCAACAGTTTACAGGAAAACAATTTGCTAGAAGATGATCATTGAATTACAGGGGATGCACTTTCATGCCCATCATGGTTGCTATGCTGAGGAAAAGGTGACGGGCAATCAGTTTGAAGTATCTGTACGGTTGCGTCCTGACGCGAACGCTGCACCACAGAGCGACCAGATAGTCGATGCGCTAAACTATCAAGAGGTTTACCAGCTCGTGGGGGCGGAAATGGCACAGACGTCGAATCTTTTAGAGCACGTAGCGCAACGTATCTTGACTTCGCTCATGAGGCACTTCCCCTCCCTTGCTTGGGCAGAGGTCACGGTGGCGAAGCTCGCCCCAGCCATGGGGGGGCTTATTGACCGCGCGCAAGTCACCATGGCGCAGGAACGGGAAAAGAGCGACGGGGTCTCAACAGAGGAGATACAGAGTCTCGAGCGGTTGATTCGCAATATGCGGCGTATCCGGCGTGAGTGCCCGTGGGATGCC
>CALHZE010000170.1 GCA_938040915.1 uncultured Bacteroidia bacterium
TAAACCCCTGTTTCACAGAGTCTACCATTCCAATAACCGTCCCAACCCCGCTTAATATCGTTGGACTCAAAGATAAGCTCGCCCCAACGATCATAAACACGCAAAGTATAATCAGCAACCCCTTCTCCATACGGATGGAAGACCTCATTCAGACGGTCATTTTCGTCGTAAATGCCGCCATTAGATCCGTTATCACTCGGTTGAAACACGTTGGGGAAGACAATACTACCTTCCGGCCTTACAATCACACTTACCGTATCCTGAGCCTTACAATCTTGTAGCTGCGTATTCGTAGCAACACACGTCACTAAGAACTTACCCGGTGTGTCATAATCATGTTGCGGCGAGCGTTCTGTAGAGAAATTTCCATCGCCAAAGTTCCAAAGGAACGTAAGATTATCCCCTTGGGTCTGATTTTGCCCCTTAATCGTAGCCTTAGGTAACATCACCTGTTCAGGGTACAAAGTAAACTTAACTACCGGATTAGGCAAAACCGTCACCACGGCAAAAGCATAATTCACACCGCCATCTCCCGTCACAGTCAACTTCACGTGATAAGTACCCACCTTCCGATAGTCATGAATCGGCACCTTCTCAGTAGAAGTCTCTCCATCGCCAAAATCCCAAAGATAGGTCTCATCCGGTGTCATCAACTTTTTGTCTCGCAAAAGCGCAAGACGGAAGGGTACACACCCCTCATAAGCAAAAGCAGAGAAGGTAGGATCGGGGTAAGGAGGCAAAATATACGCTTTCACCGTCGTCGACGCTTCACATTTCGGACTCTTTACCCGCAGATTGACGTCATACGCAAAGTCATTCGATTTCAGCCCCCACTGAGTATATTCATGCGAGCCAGGATCGCGCGAAGTCGACGACTGTCCGTCGCCAAACGTCCAGAGATAATCCCAATTCGACGGTGCTGGCGAGGTATAATTCGTTAGATTGATAGAGGCGTTCGGGAATACCTGTAACAGTGGTGTAAGCGCCATACGAACCTTTGGGGTCGCATAAACCTGTACCGTCTTCTGCTTTTTAGCTTCACACCCATGATCGGTGCGCGCAACAAGCGTGGTGGTATAGGTAACGTCAGACGTAGTCAAATTCTCAAAAATGTGTTCCGGTTCGTGCATTTCATGCGGCACAGTACCATCACCAAAATCCCAATAAAAGACTTTACTCACAGGCGCATTCGATCGATTCTCAAACTTCACGGTAAGCGGGCTACATCCACGATCGGCAGGTGCTATGTCAAAATCGGCTCGCGCTTGTGGATATACCGTAACCACCGAGGTTTGCTGATCCACACACCCCTTGTCAGACTCTGCCTTGAGCGTCACATTATAAGCCACCTCATGATCCTCTTGATGCGAATACTGCTTCTGTACAGGGCTACTATGCGAGACAGACACAGAAGAACCATCTCCATAATCATAAGAGAACTTCAGATTAACTCCCTTCGAAAGATTCAAAAACTCCACATCAAACGGAGGACAGCCCTCCCTCTTCCCATTCACTTGGAACAACGCTTTCGGTTTAGGATAAACCGTCACCGGATGCACCACCTCCGCTTCACAACCGTGCACAGAGCGTACGTGAAGTTTCACTTCCCGCTTCGCCTCCTGCACATTGTCATTGTTAATCAAGCGAATTGTCGGGTCTTGAGGACTCAATTCTTTTACCTTAAGTACCTGATTCCCGTCTACACTCCACGTATACTCCGTAGCATCTGAAGAGAAAACACTTGTGTTGATCTGGAAACGAGCATCGTATGGCGCACACCCTGGTTGTGGGGCAACAAAATCCGGATAAACACCAGGATAAATGTCCACTTGCTGCGAAGACTCATGGAAACATTGAGGCGCATCGGTAAAATAGACCTTCAAAGAGATCGTTCCTGGAAGAATTATCGACGGACTCACCGCCGCATTCGTAAACGTAGCTTCCGACTTAGCCAAGGTAGGCAGCGCCACTGTCCCCTGCACAGCACTCCATTGGTATGAGTACGTTTCCTTCTGTTCTCCGGCCTCTGCCTCTAAAGTCAACGGCGTACAACCATTATACTTACTCAAGATAATCTTCGATTTAATCTCGGGGTAAACGGTGACCTCTTTCGTGATGTCTGCTTGACAATCTCCATTTAGTGCAAGCATCCGAATCTTATAAACACGCGCCTTTCCATCAACACTATAGTTGGTTAGCGTAAACTCTGGATCGCGCTGCTGCTGAAGCAACGGGTTTTCTATATCGTCAACATACCAACGGAAGCGGACAGCACCACGACTCTTATTGGTAATTTTCACCCGCATAGGCGAACACCCTATAAGGTCAGCAAAATCAAAATCAGGGATGATTTCCGGACGCAATGTAATATCGCGTTCTTTCATGTCATCACAAGAGACACCGCTAGCATACTGAGCCGTCGCGATTAACTGGAGTGTAACCTGTTTATCTGATCCTGTAGAATTCAATAGAGGAATGGTCACGTCACTCAAATCCGTCGATGGCGGGATGGTCGCCCCCACAGCCCCTAAAAGATTCCAACTGTAGGTTTGTCCATTTCGCGAGTGATTGTGCACAGTAAGCGTTCCTGGTGTGCAGAAGACCGTATTGTCTATAGAGAAATCTGCCGTTACTTTTGGGCAAGCCTCGATCACCTGCGTTGCTGTCGCCGTACAACGCGTCTCCTCATTCTCGATTGTTAGCGACACCTTATAATCCGTCTTTGCCGTAAGCGACAAGTTGTTGTAATCATGCGTGTGCGAGACATTTGACTCGCTACTCGTACTGCCATCCGCATAATTCCAAATATAACGCAACTTAGGAGCTCCTGTCGAACTATTGGTAAACAGTACCGTAAATGGGATACAAGCTATCGTCTTGTCAGCAATAAATGACGGATTAAGACGTGGCGCAACCATAATAGAACCCGTCGCCAAGTTTTTACTCTTGCAGACTTTACCTGATGCATACATTTCCTTTGCATCTAGCGTAATATTCATAGTCGCATTCGTATTAGGAGCACTATTTGGGAATAGCCACGTATGCTCCCCGACATCATTGCGCGTTTCTGTTCCCGAGGGGTAACCATAATTCCAGTCAAAGACTCGCGTACAGCCGACGGCAGTCCCGCCAATATTTCCTCGCGACGTATTGGTAAAGGTTGCAGGACGCGGTGTCTGACAAATATCCCCATCCACTTTAGAGAATTGTGCCACCACCTCTGGGTGAACGAGCAAATCGATTGTTTTTTCAACCTTACACAAGGTTTCATTCTGAACAGAGACAATCTTCACGTGACTCGTGACATTCTCCAACGTCTTGTTTGCAAAGAGGTGTGATACCACATCTTCGTTCTGAGAGACAAAGACATTCCCTCCGTCATCAAAATCCCAATGATGCGAGATTTGAGAGCCACCCGTCGTCTGAACAGAGAACTCAACAGGAGACTCCTCCGAACAAATTTCATAATTAAGACCATCTGGTCTCGTCTTCACATCAATCGCTGCCGTCAGCAGTGGCGGAACAAGGACTTCGTCTATGGGGAGCGACGCTGTCGAACAAACGACGCCTCCTCCCCAATCCTTACGTCCCTCGTAAGTGATGGCGTAGCGGATGAAATCGTTTTGACTCGTGTTCGTTAAAACGACCTCCACGGGGTCAGCTTGCGTACCATCCTTCACCACAGTAGCTCCCCCCGATGCTCCGGTACCCGTAGGCGTAAACGTCCACTTATATTTTTCCAGACTCGGCGACTTACTATGAAACTTCAACTTGAATGGATGACACTTGTCTGTGATCTCGTACGAGTTCTCCGGACGTGGCTCTGGATAAATCACCACATCAGTTGTAGCCTCTGCCACACAATTACGCTCATTGTAAGCTTTGAGAACGACCGTTATATTGCGAGGCGTTGCATCTGTATTTTTATAAACATACTTTATATCCGCCCCCGTCTGAAGTATCGCAGATACCTGCGGTTCAAACACCCACTCGTTACGGCTTGCGTTCGTCGAACTATTCTTAAAGGTCAACGTTGCCGGAGCACAGACCTTAGAAGAGGGTGTCACGGCACTGATGGAGGCAGATACCGGCTGAAGTACATCAAACTTATAAGGCGCAGACTCCGATATACACTCCAACCCAGCGCCAGTCTGCGTAGTCGACTTCAAAGAAATTGTTTTCTGTCCCGGCGCATTATACACATAGATACCTGATGCGAGAGGATCTTCCACGCCACCATCCAACGTCCAATCTTTACGATAAGCGACCTTAGTCTTCGTTTGGTCGATAAACTTAACACGGTAGGGGGTGCAATGATCCACGGTCTCTACCGTGAAATCGGCTTTAATCCCCGGACGAATGTTATACTCCTTCGTGATAACCTGTTCACATTTCTTGGCATTTACGCCCTTAAGGGAAACCTTATACTTCAAATCCGCATCCGTTTCATTCGTAAACGTGTAACGA
>CALHZE010000171.1 GCA_938040915.1 uncultured Bacteroidia bacterium
CGTCAACCAAACGAGCCTTGCTTACCAAGCCAACAAACCTCTCGCGGGGCTCTACACGGGCGATGAGGTCGAGCTCACGGTCAACAACCCCGAGAATGCCGACCTATTGGTTGCGTGGGAAGGGGGACGAGAGCTCGAAAGTATCGAGGCTAACAAGCGGTATAAGTTTACCGTTACCGAAGGGTACGCGAAGATTATCATCCGCTTGCGCCCCGTCTTCTATACGCTCACGATAGACAACCCTTATGACTTGTCTTATCGCCTCCGCGATAGCGAGGGGAATTTGAAAGACCTCAAACGGTGTGAAGCAGAGGAGAAACTTACGCTGCGACTTTCCGACGCAGAAGACATCGTCTTCAAGGTAACGCGTTCTGACAATGGCGACGTCACGCTCGTGAAAGGAAAAACCGAGGAAGATGCGTGGACAGTCTTTGAGTTTACTATGCCGGCCTCGGCGCTTACGCTTAAGCTAGACATTGCCGTCAGCACGGTCACGATCAATAAGCCTCGCCTCGATATCTGGATCGGTCGCTCAGAGGCGCTGACTGCTACGGTCTACCCAGAGCGTCTTGTGGAACGCAGTGTACGTTGGGAAGTCGCAGACAACACGGTCGCAACTGTCGATATCTATGGTACGGTGCAGGGGATGGCAAAGGGACACACCCAAGTAAAGGCGATCTCCAAGGCAGACGAGTCTAAGTTTGCCGTGTGTGACGTCTACGTCGACACGCCGCAAGCTCTTCAGTCGATAGCCTTCTCACCCGAGAATCTCAAGGTAGGGTATGGGACATCGCGTCCGTTGCAACTCGTCTTTAACCCCAAAAATTTCCCCGACAAGGGCGTAACCTATTCGGTCAAGGACGAGAACGTCTGCACGGTTTCTAGTGACGGGGTGGTGCGCGGTTTGGCTAAGGGAAAGACTGAGGTATATGCCGTAAGTAACGTAAACGTCGACATTAAGGCGACCTGTGTGGTTGAGGTGATTGACGCCGTGCCGCTGAAGGATATTGCCTTCCGCAAGGAACATATCACGCTCGCTGTCGGTGCTACGCAGAAAGACCTCATCTCCTTTACTCCTGCCAACGCCTCCAACCAGATGGTTGAGTGGCGGATAGAGAATAACAGCATTGTCTCCGTCGATCGCTTTGGTGAGCTCACGGCACTCAGCATCGGTGAAACCAACGTCACGGCAAAAAGCTATGAGCTGGACAAAACGATTACCATGAAGGTTACTGTGACCGAGTTTGTCCGCCTCGAGTCGCTCTCGATGGCAGAGTCTACGGTCAAAATGAAGGTCGGGCAAACCAAGAACCTGTTGGTAAACTTCAAGCCCGCGAACACGACCCAACGAGCCCTCACTTGGGAAAGCTCGAACCCGAAGGTCGTGACCGTCAGTGCCGGTTATCTTACGGCGGTCGGCGAGGGGACAGCTACCGTCTATGCGACGTGTAAAGATGCGAACAAGACCACACAGTGCGCTGTGACCGTAGAGCCAGCACAGCCCGAGGCGGTAGAGAATGTGGCGTTGTCACAGGTCAGCATAGCCCCCAACCCCTTTGAGGCACAGTTGCGGCTTCGTCACGAGGTGTTAGAGGGGGCGACCTACGAGCTTCTCAACACCGCAGGGCAGTGCTTGCGTACTGGCGCGTTAACGGGGGCGGAAACGGTGTTAGAAACCGCCGACCTCCCCTCGGGGCTTTACCTCTTGCGGGTGCGTCTCGCGGGTGGTGCTAGCAAGACCTTCCGCGTGGTAAAGCGCTAAGAGGCAGCTCTCACACAGCGCGACATGATAACGAAGCGTTAGAAAGTCTCCCATTATTGGGTTAAATGAGAGCCAGCGCCTCCACCCTTGCGGGTGGGGGCGCTGTTTTGTATAGGGGAGGGTGTGTTCTCGCTTTACTACAAAATGATGAATTCGTTCAATTCTCTTTGTGCAATTGAGCGAATTGACGCTTTTCTTTCGTATCTTTGTCGTGTCTACTCGCAACGACATTCTCAATGCCTAATGGCTCGCTAAAGGTGTAGAGAACCGTTGTGGCGAAGGATGGCACGCCATTTGATAAACGTTAACCATAGCACTACAAGCGAAGTGTAAACAACCGTTTGCGGTGTATACTCTCAACCTCGAAGCAGAAAGAGTGTACAATGGTTAAAAACGTTCTACGAGCATGTTTGGGGCTCTCCCTCTGTTTGGGGAGCTCGTGGTTACTTTGCAGTTACCGTGGCGGCTTTGCCGCTCC
>CALHZE010000172.1 GCA_938040915.1 uncultured Bacteroidia bacterium
TTCTTGCAGGCGCGGAGAGTTTTCATGCAAGCGTGGACATAACTTTGCTCTGATAAGACACACTATATGTCTGTTGTTGTCCGATAAAAACGGGATATCGTATTTTTAGAGCACACAATCCCTGATCGCACTGTTAAAAAAGCGCGATCTCAAAAAGACAAGCCCCCCCTAGTCAAAAAGTCCGCGTCGCGGCGGTGCATTTTGTTGCGATTTATTGAATTCTATAAGTGCTTTTTCAGGCTCTTCAAGGAAGTGATCGAGATTAACGTAATACATGAGTGTATGTCGAATTACCGACACGAGATTCGAGAAGCTCCATTTACGCCTTGTACGCGCCTTGACATACATCAGGAGCAGGTTGGCAATCAGTGTGACCCAAATTTGTATGCGAATGGCATTCCGACTATCGCCAAAGAAATAGCGCAGTTGGAAGTTCTGCTTCAACTGCTTGTAATGCATTTCTATTTGCCAACGATGCGTATATATTAGCGCAACATCAGTAGCTTCGCTATCAAAATCGTTGGTTAAAAGCCTTATGGGGTCTTTTGCCCCTCTCTCTTGGTAAGTAATTAACCGAGCTCGTATCAACGGGGCTCCCTCTTGCCCTTTCCTTTTCTTCTCTCCAAAAACAATCGTGCGTACCTCATATTCCTGTTTTTGCGGGCTATTAGCGGTCTCACGGTATAACATGAGAGTCTTATAGACCATATTTTTCTTCGCTTTTGTGACGTACGTTACGCCATTTTGGGTCGCCTTATGAAAGAAAGCATAATTCGTATAGCCACGATCCATGGCAATGGTTGAGCCTTTGGGTACGCTTTCTAGCATATTCATGTACTGCGAATCGTGCTTGGAGGCATCCGTGATGTTAAGCTGGTAAGGGGGCTCCTCGTTGGCTCGAAGCACCGTATGAACTTTTACGCCCCCTTTACGTCTCCCCGAGGCAGGCGTACGACCTACCCCTTTAAAGATATCGGAGAACAGGGAGATGGTTGTTGAATCAATGATAAATAAATCCTTCTGACGCTTATTGCGGCTGTCCGGTAAAAACGGCTTTACGCGCTCAAATAAACCGTAGTAGACTTTTTCAAAGAACTCTGCAGAACGTCGCTCATTAGCCTCTGCAAGTGTGCTACGACGGGCTACATACGTAATTCCTAGATGTCCGAGTTTATGGGTCTCACCAAGGAGTCCTATCACGATCTCACGTAGCGAATCGTGACCTTTTAGGACAGCGAAAAGTAGTGTAACTAGATGTGTATAAGCATCAAACTTCTTTGTATAGCGATCGTAATCCCCCTCAGCTGCGATTTGTTCGATCTTATCGCGGCTAAGTAAACTGAGGAGGTGTGAAAAAATCGGCTGTCCGTTAAAATAGATACTTTTGCTCATTGTGTGCATTGGAGTTTGGACAATACAAAAATGCACAATTAGGGGCGAATCTCTGTGCGAGATCCGCCCCGTTTTTTTGCT
>CALHZE010000173.1 GCA_938040915.1 uncultured Bacteroidia bacterium
GCGAATTGCGGGCGTAGCACGCTACGCCCCTACGGACCCGTATAGTCATGATTGTCATTGAATAGCGCGGCGATGCCACAGGTAGTGGGCGTTGCATGCAGCGCCCCTACAGAACCCCACCATTCGGTTGTTAAGGAGAATCAGGAAGGCGCCCGCCTTGCGGCTGTACCGTCCGGCTATTAGCCCCCCCCTTCGCGCCTAGGCTCTACAAACTCCAATAAGAGAGGTGGGAGATGCGTCCGCGGTAGAGCCCTTTGATGTCGACAAAGAGAAGGTCGGGCGTACCCAGTGCGGCGAACTGCTCCTCTGTCCAGTTGCGGAACTCGCGGTGTGCCACCGCCAAGATAACCACATCATACCCCGCCCCAGGCGTCGGTAGGAGCGAGAAGCCATAGCTGCGCGCCACCTCCGTAGACTCGGCATGCGGGTCGACCACGTCGACCTCTACACCATAGTCCTTCAGCTCGTTGACAATGTCGACCACTTTGGAGTTGCGAATGTCAGAGACGTTCTCCTTAAAGGTAATTCCCAACACTAGGGCTCTTGCCCCGAGGATAGCTTTCCCTTTGCGAATCAGCTGCTTGACCACCTTCTTGCCGATGTAGCCCCCCATCGAGTCGTTGATAAAGCGCCCCGCGGCAATGATTTGCGGGTGATATTTCAACGCCAGCGCCTTATGCACCAGATAGTAAGGGTCGACACCGATGCAGTGTCCGCCGACAAGCCCTGGCGAGAAGGGAAGGAAATTCCACTTGGTGGCAGCCGCCTCAATAACGTCGTAGGTGTTGATGCCCATCCGTCCGAAGATGATCGAGAGCTCGTTCATGAGGGCGATATTGACGTCGCGCTGCGTATTCTCGATAATCTTCCCCGCCTCGGCGACCTTGATGCTGGGGGCGCGGTGTACGCCCGCCGTGACGACGGTTTGGTAGACCGCTGCGATCTGGTTCAAGGCTTCGGGGTCGCACCCCGAGACAATCTTCTGGGTGTTTTGCAGGGTGTGTTGGTGGTCGCCAGGGTTAATGCGCTCAGGGCTATACCCTACCTTGAAATCCACTATCGCTTTGAGACCCGAACAGGTCTCGAGGAGGGGGATGCAGTCCTCTTCGGTACACCCTGGGTAGACGGTCGACTCGTAACAGACATAGTCGCCTACCTTGAGACATTGCCCCACGCTGCGCGTAGCGCCCAATAAAGCGCGGAGATCAGGGTGGTTGGAGTTATCTATCGGGGTGGGTACGGCAACGATGAAAAAACGGGCTTCTCGCAGTAAATCGACGGAGGCGGTAAAGGTGATGTCACACCCCTCGAAAGCTTCGCGCGGGAGCTCGCGGCTCGGATCCTCACCACGGCGCATTTTCTCCAACCGCTCCTCGTTGATGTCAAAACCAATGACAGAGAAATGGCGCGCAAAGGCGAGGGCTAGCGGTAGCCCCACATAGCCAAGACCTACCACGGCGAGGCGCGTTTGACGCGTAGCGAGTTGTTGTGAAATAGATAGCATAATCTTTGGGTTCTTCCTCCCGCAGGGGGAGTGTTAAAGCGCTCAGTGGCGCAACGGACTTTAACTCAATAGATGGGGGTCTAGGTGGTGATGCAAAAAACCCGCTCGGCTTCGAGCCGATACTCTGCCCCATCGACTGGGCAAAAGGCACGCCCCTGGGCATCGAAATGGAGACGCTCCCCTGCCCTACTCATCCAGCCGATGCGGCGGGCGGGATTGCCCACCCAGAGCTCGTAGGGGTGCACCTCGGCGGTCACCACAGCCCCAGCACCAATAAAGGCATAAGCGCCAATGGCGTGCCCGCAAACGAGCGTAGCATTCGCACCGATGGTGACCCCACGCCCTAGACGGGTTTCGCGGTATTCGTTCTTGCGGTTAACCGCCGCACGCGGATTCCAGACATTGGTAAAGACGCAGGAGGGACCAAGGAAGACATCGTCGTCGCACCACACCCCTGCATACAACGAGACATTGTTTTGCACCTTACAGCGGTTGCCCAAGTGTACGCCGCTGGCTATAAAGACATTTTGCCCAATATTGCAGTCGCAGCCGATGTGCGCGCCCGCCATGAGGTGCGAGAAGTGCCAGATGTGCGTCCCCGCGCCAATTTCACACCCAGGGTCGACGACCGCGGTCGGGTGCACGAAGTAAGATTCAGACATGGTGTAACAGAAAATCGCGTATAGCGTCGGCGACACGAGCCCGCTCCTCGGGGGTGAGTGTCAAGGGGAGTGA
>CALHZE010000174.1 GCA_938040915.1 uncultured Bacteroidia bacterium
TTGGTCAATCACAGCTTCTATAGGGCTTTTGGTAGCCGTTGTAGCCGTTGTCGGCGACTTAGTGGAATCACGTCTTAAGCGCTCTCTCGGGGTGAAAGATTCTGGGGTCTTTTTGCCAGGACATGGGGGGTTTCTTGATCGCTTTGATTCGCTCCTCTTTGTCTTTCCGATGATGTTTATTCTGTCTTACGTCATCAGTTTCCTCGATCGTTACATCATACAATGAAGCGCGCTGATCTCCTCGTAGCTCTTGTGCTCCTCGCCGTTGTTGTGGCGTTTCTTTTCTGTACGCCCCTTGCTGCGTTTTATGCAGCGGCGAACGCCCAGCATGGTTATTTGCTAGCCTTTGTGAAGTTTGCCCTACTGGCGACCTTTGGAGAGATGCTCGCAGCCCGCATTCGTTGTGGTAGCTACCTTCCGCCCCAGTTTGGGCTTCTTCCCAGAGCGGTTGTGTGGGGGATTATCGGGGTAACTATCAACTTCTTTTTCAAGGTCTTTGCACAAGGCGTGCCGCCAGCCCTTACCAGTCTCGGGCTGACGGGTGCGCCACAAGCATTCGCACAGGGCGACCTTACCCCGATGCTCGTCATTACAGCCTTCTGCATTAGCGTGGTGATGAATGTCGTCTACGCCCCTGTCATGATGTTGATGCACAAGGTGACCGACCTCCACATCCTCGAGTATCACGGTTCGCTTCGAGCCTTCCTCCACCCGATAAAGATGCGCGATATTATGCTCCGTCGTGTCGATTGGGGCTATATGTGGAGCTTCGTCTACAAGCGGACGATCCCTCTGTTTTGGATACCCGCCCACACGATTAGCTTTCTCCTCCCAGCTCATTACCGCGTCCTTTTTGCCGCGATCCTCGGGGTTGCCCTAGGTCTCATCCTCTCTATTGCTGCCCGAAAGAAATAGTTTTTATCAATGAAACTCAAGCACATTATCCTGTCTCTTCTAACGCTTGCCGCGCCGGTGTGGGCGTGCGCTATTGACCATTCCCCTTACATCCTAGGGGTGCACATTGACCCTCTTGTTTCGTGGTTTTCTACTGATAACAACCATTTCGCCGGAGCAACCCCCAACGTAGGGATGAACGCAGGTCTCGAGTTTGAGTACAAATTTGCCAAACGCTATTCCTTCCTTACGGGGGCGGGGATAGATCTTCGAGGGGCAAGCCTTACCTACAAGACGAGCGACTATAGCTTCCAGACAAAGTATGACGGGAAAATCGAGGTGTCTAAAGACAAGACCCTCGATACCTACTTCCGAGCCCTAGCTATCCCTTTGGCGCTCAACATGCGCGCTATCGAGATCGGCTATACTACCTTTTTTGCGACTGCGGGGTTACACCTCTCTATCCCTTTTCAAGAGACCGCAAAATTGGGGGGCATGACACATCGCACGACGGGGATGTATGCCCCTTTTTTCGTCAACTATATGCTCCGGCTCGGCGTCGAGTATTCCCTTGGTGGGAGTAGCGCCATCCAGTGTGGTTTGCTCTTTGACGGGAGCTTTTTCAATAGCTATAACACCGGTCGTGGCGCAGTCGATATGTACTCCCTCGGCTTGCGCGTAGGCTTTGTTTTCTAACCCTAACCTCCTTGACACATACACTCACACCTGCATGATTAAAGTCGAAGTCTTACAACCTCTCCTCTCGCCTGGCGATATCCCGACCAATACCCTTCGCGTCCTTGAGGATATCCGCTCACGACGTTCCTCGGCGAAGACCCCGAGGCTCTTTCTCACCGGTTGTGAAACGCTGATCGGGATGCCGCGCTCTATGATGCGCCATTTCGACTCTGCGCTGATCGAGCAACAAAAGGCGCTCAAGAAGATACAGCGCTCGCTCGGTGCGGGAAGTGCCGTCATTGGAGGCATACAGCTCAACATGAATGTCGAGCCGCTGAAGTTGCAGAACCAGATCTTCTTCGTCACCAAAAACTCCGTTTTGCACCTCCTCCCAGACCAGTACCACACCTTTGAAACGGTGCGGAGTTTCGTCTTGGAAGACGACGTCTATCAGCTCGACGCCACGATTCGCTATCTTGGCGATTACTATTACCTCCGGATTGACTTTGTAAAGCCCGCAACCCAAAGTGTGCATATCTGCCTCCACACGAAAGTAAAGACCTTTTCGCCCTTCTCGTTGGCAAAGCTTGTCCCGATTTTCCGTGCTCATTGTAATGGCGAGGGGGTCTATTTGGCCAACCGGATCGGGATGTTTAACGGGCAACTTCAAGGGGGGTATTCTGGCTATTGTGGGCGCAACGACAGCGAGATCTCGCTTTGCGTTATGCCGCGAATGGAGACGCCGGCGCAGATGACCACGGTTTACCCGACGAGCGATGTCGCTTTCTTTCATGAGGCGCTCGTGCGAGCTCTCCGCTTCTTCTTTCTACAAAATAAGATGCGGACCGCGATCCTCGGGCTTAGTGGTGGGCTAGACTCTGCTCTCGTGCTTGAGATCGCCGTCGCGGCGCTCGGGGCTCAAAATGTGCGTGCGGTGATTATGCCCTCTCCCTACACCGACGCGCGCTCGGTATCTTCTGCCAAGGAGCTAGCGAAGAATCTCGGTGTGGAAGAGGTGGACATCATCCCCATCGAGCCCCTCATAGATGCCTACCAAGGGGCGCTTGCGCCATTCTTTGCGGGGCTTCCCACAGATACCACCGAGGAAAATCTACAGGCGCGCATCCGTGCGGTGCTTCTCATGGCGCTTTCCAACAAGTTTGGCTACACGCTACTCAATACCTCCAATAAAAGCGAGATCGCAGTTGGGTACTCTACCATGTATGGCGACGCCTGTGGGGCGATCAGTGTGCTTGGCTCCCTCTACAAGACTGAGGTGCTTGAAATGGCGCAGTGGGTGAATCGTGACACGGA
>CALHZE010000175.1 GCA_938040915.1 uncultured Bacteroidia bacterium
GTCACCGCGATATGTATGAGATGGTCAACACCGTCGTGGCCGAATATGGCACTGGGCGCGTCTTTGCCGACATCGGTTGTTATACCCTCGGGGCGCTCCCCCCATTCAACGCCATCAACACTTGCGTAGATATGGGCGCGTCGATTACCATGGCTAAGGGGGCGGCCGATGCTGGGCTCGTCCCCGCCGTAGCCGTCATTGGCGACTCAACCTTTACCCATAGCGGTATGACGGGGTTGCTCGACGCGGTGAACGAAAATAGCCCGATTACGGTGATTATTTCCGACAACTCCACCACGGGGATGACCGGTGGGCAAGACTCCGCTGCTTTCGGGCACTTGGTAAAGATTTGCGAAGGGATCGGCGTAGACCCCGCACACATCCGTCTCATGGTGCCGCTCAAGAAAAACCTCGCAGAAAACGTCGCTATCATGCGAGAGGAAATGGAATACAAGGGCGTCTCTGTTATCATACCGCAACGCGAGTGTGTCCAGACCTACGAACGTCGTCAGCGTGCCAAGAAAGCGGCTGAAAAGAAAGCGGCGGCTGAGAAAGAAGCTTGCGGATGTACCGAATGTGGAAAGTAAAGAAAGGAGACCAGAGTGATGCGTAAGACCGATATTATTCTTGCTGGGGTGGGAGGACAAGGGATTCTTTCCGTTGCGACCATCATTGGGTACGCAGCCGTAGCGAGCGGATTAACCCTGAAACAAGCCGAAACCCACGGGATGAGCCAACGCGGGGGAGACGTGCAGTCACACCTCCGTCTCTCCGAAGGGGCGATCGCCTCTGACCTCATCCCAATGGGGCGTTGTGATATCATCCTCTCGGGCGAACCAATGGAGAGCCTTCGTTACTTGCCATACCTCGCTCCAGACGGATACCTGATCACGAGCTCCACGCCATTCGTAAACATCCCCAATTATCCGAATATTGAGGAGGTTATGGCGCGAGTTGAGGCTACGCCTCGCCACATCGTGCTCGACGCCGACAAGATTGCCAAGGCGGCAGGCTCGTCGCGTGCGGCAAACGTGGTGATGCTCGGAGCCGCTTCGCCTTACATCATGATTGACTTCGAGAAGTTCGAAGAGGGGATTCGTTCCATCTTTGAGCGAAAGGGCGCTGACGTCGTAGAAGCGAACCTCAAGGCGCTCCGTGCCGGACGCGAATATGCTGATAGTTTAGTAAAGCGCTAAGAGCGCGCCGCTCGTGGTTGAGGAGAGTCAGAATGATCGAAAACCGCGTCACTTCTCGCAGAAGTGGCGCGGTTTTGTTTAGGGGGACGATCTGTAGTTGAGGAGAGTCGGGCGAGATGTGGGAAGGCGGCACGTCGTGCCGAGTTGCGGGCGTAGCACGCTACGCCCCTACAAAAGATTGGGAAACAGTGATTTAGCGCTAATGGCGCGCTGCCCAGTGATGGAGGCAAGGCGTGGAGAAGGGGAGACGCGATTTTTCGCATCGATTCATTATGCGCCTTACGGCGCAGACCGAAAGCATGCTGCGCCCGAACCCCAGAACACCGCCGTTCGGGCGCTAAGGACGCGCTGCCCGTGGTGTAGGAGAAACATAGAGATAATCAACAGAGCGGCACGTCGTGCCGAGTTGCGTGCGTAGCACGCTGCGCCCCTACGAAAAAAAACAGGGAGACAGAGGTTTGACACATTGGCTTTTGTTAAGTTTCGGTTATAAGATGCACATACTCAAGATAATTCATGGTTATCCTCCCCACTATAATGCGGGGTCAGAGGTCTATTCGCAGTCAGTCTGTAACGAACTCAGTAAAGAACATCGCGTATCTGTTTTTACTAGAGAAGAGAACCTTTACGCCCCTGACTTTTCTGTACGAAAGGAGTCGCGGCAGCCCAACTTAGACCTCTATATTGTGAACAATCCGCAAGGGAAAGATGGTTATCGACATGAGCAGATGGACAGAGTCTTTGAAGATTTGCTGCAGGAATTAAAACCTGATATAGCCTACATCGGGCATCTTAACCATCTTTCGACAGGACTTGTCGAGGTGTTGCATCGACACCATGTTCGTATAGTCTATATGCTACACGATTTTTGGCTAATGTGCCCTAGGGGGCAATTCCTGACACGCAGTATTGGGCGCGATTGTAACTTTATGCTTTGCGATAGGCAAGAGGATGTTCGTTGCGCAGAGCGCTGCTATGAGGTCTATTTTTCGGGTTATGCGGAGGATCGCGAACAAGACATCGCACGCTGGAGCACTTGGGTAGGGCAACGCATGCAGCATATTCGCGATGTGGTGTCAAAGGTGGATTTGTTTATCGCCCCAGCAAAGTTCTTAATGAATCGTTACGTGCAAGAGTTCGGAATTCCACAGGAGAAGATGTTATACTTGGACTATGGCTTTCCTACGAATTATCTTGACAAAAAGCTATTGTCATCTACACCTCGAGAGGTTTTTACCTTCGGTTATATAGGGACACATATCCCCGCCAAGGGCGTTAATTTGCTATTAGAGGCTTTTGCGAGCCTGCCTGCGGCTGCTGCGCTGCGTATTTATGGGCGTCCGAACGGACAAAGCACGAAGGCGCTGCAGGAGATAGCTTCGGGCTTGCCCCAACACCTTAGGGTAGTATTCTGCGGGGAATATAACAATGAGCAGTTAGTGCCTGAGGTTTTCAATCAGGTAGACGGTATCGTGGTTCCTAGCATCTGGGCAGAAAACTCTCCCCTAGTCATTCACGAGGCGCAGGCTTGTCATATTCCTGTGATAACGGCAGACTATGGGGGTATGGCAGAGTATGTGGCTCACCACCAAAATGGGTTGCTCTTTCGGCATCGAGATAGCGCCTCGCTCGCAGAGCAAATGCTTTGGGCAGTGCAGCACCCTGCGGAGTTCCGAGCTTTAGGACGAAGAGGTTATTTGTATAGCGCAGAGGGCTCTGTACCAGATATCGTGCAGCATTGCACCACGCTGGTAAATATTTTTGAAGATGTGCGCGCCTAAACTTTTCCGTATCACCCTGGACACGAACCCAGAGGACTGTAATCTAAGCTGTGTGATGTGCGAAGAGCACAGTCCCTATAGCCGTTTTAAGCAGGAGTTGTTTGATGCCACGGGGGTTCGACGTCGCCTAATGCCCAAGCACCTTATAGAGCGTCTCTTTGAGCAAGCAGCAGCGCTTGGCGTAGAAGAGGTTATCCCCTCGACGATGGGCGAACCCTTGCTATACGAACACATCGAGCTGATCTACGCCCTTGCTGAACGCTATGGAATCAAGATAAACTTGACGACCAACGGCACATTCCCACGCCGCTCGATTGAGCAATGGGCTACCCTTATAATCCCCCGCACTTCAGACATTAAAATCAGCTGGAATGGCGCGAGCGCTGCGACGTATGCCCAAGTCATGATCGGGGGAAACTTTGATAAAGCACTGAATCACCTCAAGAGGTTTATCGCCCTGCGCAACGAATATTATGCAAAGACGAAGTACTATTGTCGCATTACCTTGCAACTAACCTTTATGGCTCATACGATGCATGAGCTACCGGAGATCGTACGTCTTGCAGCGGGGTTAGGGGTAGATCGCATCAAAGGACATCACTTGTGGGCACATTTTGAAGAAATCAAACCCTACGACATCCCCTCCAATACTAAGTATTGGAAAGAGTGGAATAGTTATGTAGTGGCGTGTTACGAGATTGTAGCAGGGTTGCAACGAAGTGAGGGGAAGGAGCTGATTCTAGAAAATATATACCCTCTTACGGAGGGTCAGGAGCAGGTCAAGGAAGAGTACATCTGTCCCTTCCTTGGGCGTGAGTTATGGATTTCTGCCTCGGGAACGATTTCCCCCTGCTGTGCGCCCGATAAACTCAGACGCACGCTCGGCGACTTCGGCTCTATTTATCAAACGAGTCTTAAAGAGGTGCTCACGAGCGCCCAGTATCTCCATTTACGACAACACTATCAGGAACAACCGCTTTGTAAAACTTGCAATATGCGAAGACCATCATGATGCACGAGATATTTATACAGAGGTTAAAAAGCCTTGCCCCTGAGATTATTGGGATTAGAGCGATGTTGCTCATCGGCTCTTGCGGCAGGGGAACATACTCTGCCAATTCCGATATAGATATACAGATTCTAGTGGATGAGTTGTTTGAGGAGTCTCAATTAGCACCGCTGTTAATGCGAGAGTTTGCCTCTTACGGAGCGATGATTCGTTCCTGTAAATTACGAAGTAAATTAACGGTTTACTCTGAGCAATATCCCAAGATAGACATTGCGATTTATACTCAAATATCCGCACTCGAGCGCAATTACGTTGGCTCAGAACTCAAAGATCTGGAGTCTAGTATTTTATATATCTGCCCTAAGGAACAGCTCTCTATTACGAATCATTTACAGAAGCTTATTAGTCTTGGTACACCTCAGATTGGAGCGGAGGAGATTGAAGCATTGATAGATAGGTTTGTATATGAATACGAGAGTGCCTCGACGATGCATAAGCGTAGTGACGCCTATCAGTTTTACTTCTTTTATAATATAGCGTTGCAGTGTGTCGTCCAATTGGCTAGTTTGGCTAGAGAAGATACGAGCTTCAATTTTTTGCCTAAGAAGTTTTTGACCATCTGTAGTCGTGAGGAGCAGAAACTGTTTGAACAGCTGGCAGGTACGTTTCTTTTAGCAGATGGGAATGCACTCAAACGTCGTCTCTTGGATTACTTTTATCCACAAGTTGAGAAATTACTTCCGCATAAGCTGGAGGAGCTCAAAGAGTTCTGTGAAAAAATCTACAGGCGGGACTATTTTTGGAACTTCCGAGACCTAGCGCGCTATATTCCCAGCATCGCTCCCCAACGCATTTACCGTTCTTCTTCCCCGAGTCTGGTTCGCGAACCAGAGAATGCGCTCGAATTGTTGAATAAGCATCATGTCACCACAATAATCGATTTACGCGCTCTTGATAAAGAGGGTAGCGGGCGACAAATATGCTTCCGTCCAGAAGAGGGCGATTTATATCAGCCTTGTTTGTTGGAAGGACGCAGCTATGTGTTGGGCGACCTTGATGCTTGGGCACAACCACAAAGTTTTATCGAATCGAAGTATTACAGGGGGAGTGGTTTTGAAATAGCGTATCGTTTTTTCGTTGTAGGGTGTAAGGAGCAAATCTGTCGCATAATGCAGGCTATTCTAGAAGCACAAGGGGCGGTGTTAATACACTGCTTTGCAGGAAAGGATCGTACGGGCATAGTGGCGGCAATGCTGGAGCTACTCGCGGGGGCTAGTGAGCAGGAGGTAATTCAAGATTATCTTGCCAGCGAGGTAGATACAAAAGTAAGTAGCATCCGTATCGTTCTTGATCAGATAGCGGAGTTCGGGGGCATAGAAACCTATCTTAGTTGGTGTGGTTTAGAAGAGTCTCAAATACAAAAACTCAAACAGAAGCTAAGCAATGGCTAGAGCCACTCTTGCGATTTATGGTATCAAGGATAGAAATAGCCTAGAATTCCCAGCCTATATCCATGATCATAATCTCTGCTTAATGCAGGATGGTCAAGTCCGCCAGTATCTACAACTAGAGCGTTATACTAGGCGCAAGTATGACAATCGCTTAGACCTCTTCTTGGAAGAATTGGTTGGTCTGGGACTCCTTGCATTGCCAGAGGAGTTCGATCTCGTCAGTGTCAATGCTTTTGTAGGGAATGCTTTCATATCTCAGAGTGGGAAGCTTCGCTTTGAAGCTCCTATTTTATCAGCCCTTGGGGAGGCGCTAGAGCCAGCACAAGCCTATTATCTATACTCCGACTGGGAGGGGCGTACGCTCTGTGCTTACAACTGTTCGCATGAACTTGCACACATCGCCTCCAATATCGCTTTCTATGGTTCGTTTAGAGAAAACAGCCTGTTAATCCATTTTGATGGAGCTGCGAGTCTATCCAATTTCTCCGCCTTTCACTTTCATCAAGGAAAGCTACAGTTGCTGGAGTATGGGTGGGAGATGAAATACCTAGCCAATTTCTTCAACGACAATGCTTTATCCTTTGCTATGTTAGGGGCTAAGCCTGGGGAGCACACTAGCGTTCCAGGTAAGTTGATGGGGTATGCTTCGTGGGGGCGGTATGACGAAGGTATCGCACACTGGCTCTTTGCACATAACTATTTCAAGGAGTATTGGCACAAAGAGGCTGAGATTGTAGCCTCGGCACGGAAAGAACTCGGAGTAGAGGTTGATAGTTTCGATAATCAACACGACTTTTGGCAGCATGTTGCCGCCACACTACAGGATATTTTTACGCAGAAGCTCATTGCACATATTAGCGCCTTGCAACATCAAACCCGCGCACAATATCTCTATTACTCTGGGGGCTGTGCTCTGAATATCGTGGCTAATACGGCGCTCATCGAGAGCGGTCTCTTTCAAGAGGTTTTTATTCCCCCTTGTTGTAACGATAGTGGGCTAAGTCTGGGCGCAGCCTGTCTCCTTGAGCTTCGGAAAGGTAATACGATTCGCCCTCATACAGCCTATTTGAATAACCTAGGAATAGAGGATAAGGCAGTGCCGATCAGCGATGCTACGATAGAGGCAACAACTCAATTACTACTCCGCGGAAGCATCTTGGGGGTCTGTAATGGGACAGCCGAGGCCGGTCCACGCGCCCTCGGCAATAGAAGCTTAATAGCTCTGGCAGATGATGTAGTTCTAGCGAGACACCTGAGTCAAGATATCAAAAAAAGGGAATGGTATCGTCCGATTGCTCCCATTATGCTTACCACGGTAGCCAACACGATTACCACTAGCCCAGTAAATCACCTTGCTAAGTATATGCTTTTAGATTATAAAATAAAGCCAGAGTATGCAGGAGGATTGACAGGTGTGATACATGCCAATGGCACGACTCGTATTCAGACATTAGATAATGAGCACGATAACCCGTTTATGTTCCGTCTATTGTCCTATCTATACGCTAGACATCAGATTCTTGGTTTGATAAATACTTCGTTCAATGTACAGGGGCAACCCATAGTCCATACTGCGGCAGATGCTATTGAAACGAGCCTAAAGATGGGGCTTGATGGTCTGGTTCTGAATCATCAACTCATTACGAAAGATGCATTGGCAACGTATAAAATCCTCACTCGATAATCGTTCGTTTGTGCTCGATGGGCAGCCACTATTTGGGCGAGAGTTTATAGAGGTTCTAAACTTTCACGCCCCTGGTATCGCTGCTGTACGGGATGCGTCGGGTGCTTACCACATCGATACGCAGGGACGCGCACTGTATTCCGAGAGGTTTATCCGCACTTTTGGTTTTTACTGTGGTCGCGCAGCTGTGGTGGGGGGAGACGGCTGGCGTCATATTGATACGCAGGGTCAGGAGGTTTATGCGCATCGTTTCTTATGGGTGGGTAATTTCCAAGAGGAGCTTTGTGCTGTGCGTCTGTTCACAGGGCGATATGTCTACATCAACCTCGTAGGAGAGCGCGTATGGAGTGAAGAGTACCTGTATTGTGGGGATTTCAAAGATGGCATTGCCTCGGTACAGTTACTCTCTGGGCTATATCGGCATATATTGTCCGATGGAGAACCGCTGCACGAGTATAGTTATCTCGAGCTGGGGATTTATCACAAATGCTATGCGACGGCTCGTGATGCGCGGGGGTGGTGTCATATCGATAAACGTGGCTTGCCGCTGTATGATGAGCGGTATTTGAGTGTCGAACCTTTTTACAATGGGATAGCGAGAGTGAGAGATTTGAGTGGGAATTTATGCCTCATTGACGAAAGGGGGCAGCGAGCATGAGCGTATCTAAGAAAGTCCTCGTGACGGGTGGCGCAGGCTTTATCGGTTCTCATCTTTGTGAAGCCTTACTTTCTGGCGGTAATGAGGTTTATGTCCTTGACAACCTGAGCACGGGGCGTAGGGGTAATCTGGAAGCCTGTATGGGGACTCCCAAATTCCACTTTCTGGAGGGTGATTTGTGCGATGGAATTCCTTTTAACGTCTCATTGGATTGGATTTGTCACCTAGCCAGCCCTGCCTCCCCAGCGGCGTATCGTAAAGATCCCATTGGTACGATTCAGGTCAATACGGAGGGGACAAGGCTACTTCTTGAGTATGCGCGCCACAGCAATGCCAAAGTTCTGTTGGCATCAACGAGCGAGGTTTACGGCGACCCAGAGGAGCATCCACAAAAAGAGCGTTATTGGGGTTGTGTAAATCCATACGGTGAGCGTTCGTGTTATGACGAAGGGAAACGTTGTGCCGAAGCCTTGTGTTATGCATACACTCAAAAGTATGGACTGCGGGTGCAAATTATTCGCATATTCAACACTTATGGACCAAGGATGCAAGCAAGTGATGGTCGCGTGATTTGCAATTTCCTTGAGCAAATTTACCACGGTGAGGCTCTGAGCATTTATGGCAGTGGCGAGCAAACGCGGAGTTTCCAATATATTGATGATTTGTTGGAGGCGATCTTGCTTATTTTGTCTAAGGAGATTTGCACGAGTCCGATGAATATCGGAAATCCCGAGGAGTATCGTATTAGGGATGTGGCTCAGATAATGTGCGAACTTACCCATTCCCGTTCGGAGTTCCGCTACTCTCCTATGCCCTTGGACGAGCCACGCAGACGTTGTCCGGATATCAGCTTTGCTCAAGAAGTCTTGGGGTGGCGTCCGAAAGTGAGTCTAAGGGAGGGTTTATTAAAAGTCATCCGTTCTCGCAGGTCGTGTCTGTAAAAGTATATAAGCCTCCAACAGCCATAATCCCGCATACACGAAAAGAGGCGGTATGTTGCTACGGTTATAGGGGGGCTACTG
>CALHZE010000176.1 GCA_938040915.1 uncultured Bacteroidia bacterium
AGCTCGCCGCCCTCTTTCGCGACTCGCCCCTCCTTATCGCGACCCACTGTGAGACCGACGCCATGATTGCCGAAAACCTCGCGCGTGCCAAAGCCCAGTACCCCGAGGGGATCCCCTTTACCGAACATGCGCGCATTCGCTCGACTGAGTCGTGTGTCAAGAGCATCCAGCTTGCTCAACGCCTCGCACGAGAGTATCGTGCACGCCTTCACGTCCTTCACCTCAGCGCTGCTGATGAGCTCAAGCTCTTTGCCGACCCCGCGCTGCGGTTAGAGGGGCGTATCACGTGCGAAACCTGTCCGCACTACCTCTACTTCAACGACGAGGATTATCGCACGTTGCAGTGGCAAATCAAGTGTAATCCGGCTATAAAGACGCGCGCTGACCAAGAAGCTCTGATTGCGGCCATAAAGTCGGGTATTATTCGCACCATCGGTACGGATCACGCTCCGCACCTTACCAGCGAAAAGATCAAGGACTATGAGCACTCGCCCTCGGGAATCCCCTCCATACAATATAGCTTACTCCTTATGTTGCGCCTTGCAGAGCGCGAGGCGATCTCCTTCCCACAGATTGTAGAGCTCATGTGTCACGCGCCAGCGCGCCTCTTCGGTATTGAGCGCCGCGGTTACATCCGCGAGGGGTATTGGGCTGACCTTGTCTTTGTAGCCCCTTGCTTATATGGCGAACGCCCCCTCAACAGTCGGGGCAACGAGAGCCGGTGTGGCTGGTCGCCATTTGACGACATCGACTCGCGCTACTTTATACGACGTACTCTTGTCAACGGACAGGTCGCCTATTGTTATACTCATGGCATACAAGAGCCTGCGGGTCAGGCGCTTCGCTTTAACGGAAATCTACGTGATGGAGTCTTTTTCTAAGGTTATTACCCCTGCGCTCCGTGCCGAGGAGGTTCTTCTCGCTGCACCCAGCGCCTTTTGGGTCTTTGAGCGCCTCGGGTTGCCGCTCTTGGTCGCAGACCATACTCTTGCTGATTTGGCGTCACAGCGCGGCTGTCGCCCTCATTTTGTGACCTCCCTCCTCCAGCTCAACCTTGGGCGCGATTTGGCGGAAATTACCCCTTTGCAGGTGGAGGATGTGCCCTTCCTTCTTGACTATCTCCTCGCTGGTCACGAGTATTATATGCAAGAGGCGAACCCCGATATTGCGGAGCAGCTCGGGGTTATTTTACCCGAGGTGGACCGCCCTATCCGCGAGCTTCTTCGTGACTTCTTTGACCGTTATATGCAGGAAGCGCGCGCGCACTTCGATTACGAACGCGACACGGTCTTTCCTCACGTCCGCTCCCTCTTGCAGGCGCGCGAACTGGGGGAGTATCGTATGCAAGACTATAAACACCACCACTCTGACATCCAAATCAAGCTCGCAGATCTGCAAAACCTCTTCCTACGTTACCTTCCGCCGCTCCGTAATGCGGGGCAGGCGCGACGTCTCCTCTATGCCCTTGGCATGTTGCGCAACGATCTCAATATTCACACTCTCTTGGAAGACGACGTCTTAGTCCCTCTCGTCGAAAAAATGGAGCGAAAATGGAACCACTAAACCACCACCCCGCCGTCGTGATCATTACCCCACACCTCCTTGTCGCGCATGCGCTGACCGACCTTTTGCGTACTGACTACCCAGACCTCGTGGTTGCCTTTCACCCCTTTTGGGAACGTAATTTGCTCTCGCTCGATTCGCCTCGGCTTCGCCTCCTTGTCCTCGATACGGCGCAAGCCTATTTTACCCCTCAGGTGGTTCAAACACTGCGTAAAAACAAGCCTGATGTGCAGATCGTGGGGCTTGAAATGCAGGTCGTCCCCCGTCAACTACAGGTGCAATTTGACGCAGTGCTCTCCTCGCTGATGTCACCTTCAGAGCTCCGCTCGACGTTAATTTCCTTCTTGCAAGAATCGCGCATCGAACAGCCCCAACTCTCGCGTCGAGAGATTGAGGTGCTACAGTTGCTCGCTAAAGGGAAGACAGCCAAAGAGATCGGTGATGCTCTTTGTATTAGCGTTCACACCGTCACATCGCACCGTAAAAACATCAGTAAGAAGCTCAACATCCGCCACATTTCTATGCTCGCCATCTGGGCGGTCAACATGAAGCTCATTGATAAAAACGAGGTGCGAGAGTCGCCCGAGCCCGAGATGTAGCACGGGTGGATTTTCCTTTATCTTTTCCTTAATCTCCTTGCCCTCGCCCCATGCGGACCTTGGGAGAACCCTAGGAGAGTACTAGGAGAGTACTAGGAGAGTACTAGGAGAGCCGTGCATTTTACCTACCTAAAAAGCCCCTAGAAGGGGCTTTTTTTATACGACTTCCTTTATTCTCCTCTCTTGTTCTTTCTGATTCCCTCTTTAAGAGTGGATTAGGAATTCCTAAAGGTCGCGTAGTTAAATGGTGGGGGGTAGGGGAGTAACAGGTGACACCTCGACGGACTCATGTAGTCATGATTTTCAAAGGTGTACGGACGCAATGTGGGTGTGTCGGTCTTTAGGATAGCCTCCCTGTCGTCCGCATAGAAACGCTTAAAATTATCTATCTTTGCCACAAGGGTTGCCTCGTGTGGGGCGTCTCGTTCCCTCTCAACGCAATAGTACACTCGAGAAACATGTTTCGCAATAATAGACTTTGTCATTTGCTCGGCATCCCCGAGCCCATTATTCAAGGCGGTATGATCTGGTGCAGCGGTTGGCGTCTCGCCTCCTCTGTTTCTGAGCACGGTGGACTCGGTGTCCTCGGTGCGGGGTCGATGACCGCCGACTTCCTCAGAGAGCAGATTCGGAAGGTGCGTGCCGCTACTTCGAAGCCTTTCGGGGTCAACGTTCCCTTGCTCTTCTCGCGCGCCGAAGAGTGTATGCAAATCTGTATCGAGGAGGATGTTCCTGTGCTGGTCACCTCGGCCGGATCGCCCGCCAAGTGGACAGCCAAGGCGCACGAACACGGTATGAAGGTTGGTCACGTTGTCGCCAACGTTAAGTTTGCAGAGAAAGCCGAAGCGGCGGGCGTCGACTTCCTTGTTTGTGAAGGGGTCGAGGCTGGTGGACATAACGGTCTGGAGGAACTCTCTACCCTCGTGCTCACACAGCTTGTCCGCAAGGTGACGGAGTTACCTCTGGTTTCCGCAGGTGGTTATGCTGATGGCAAAGGGCTCGCCGCAGCCCTTGCGCTAGGAGCTGACGGCATCCAGGTGGGGAGTCGCTTCGCCTGTAGCGTTGAGTCGTCGGCGAGCGATATTTACAAGAACCATCTGTTGAAGGTCGGGACGCTCGGCACCATACTCACCTCGCGGGGTTGGGGGCCCACGCGCGTTGTCCCCAACTCGTTTGCTAACGAACTTCAGGGGCTCGAGCGGAGCGGAGCGACCCCCGAGGCGCAACGTGAGTTTATCGGCACGGGGCGTTCGCGACGGGGTATTCTCGAAGGAGACTTAGAGTACGGCGAGCTTGAGATTGGTCAAATCGCCGGTCTCTTTACTGGCGTGGCCTCGGTCGAGGAGATCATGACGCAGTTCCGTACCGATTTTGCAGAAACCGTTAAGCGTCTTTCTCAAGAGCTCTAATCTGCCTCTAGATGATTGATTTCGAGCGCTTTACACTCACCAACGGTTTGCGCGTTTTGGTCAACAGCGACTTGCGCAGCCCCCTCGTCTCTATGTGTATCATCTATGACGTGGGAGCTCGTGACGAAGACGAACAGCACACGGGCTATGCTCATCTCTTTGAGCACCTTATGTTTGGCGGGAGTGTCAACATCCCCAACTATGACGAGGCGATTCAGCGTGCTGGGGGAAGTAACAATGCTTATACCTCTAACGACCTGACCTGTTACTACTGTACCCTCCCAGCCCTCAATGTAGAAACTGCCTTTTGGTTGGAGAGTGACCGGATGCTCTCGCTCGCCTTTACCCCCAAGAGTCTGGAGGTGCAACGTAGCGTGGTCATTGAGGAGTTTAAAGAGAATTATCTCAACGCCCCTTATGGCGACCTTTACCACCTCGCTTCGGCGCTCAATTATCGCGTGCACCCCTATCGTTGGCCGACCATTGGGCTCAACATCGAGCAGATTGCAGCAGCCCAGATGGACTACATTCGCTCTTTTTTCCACGCTCACTATTTCCCTGCTAATGCGATTCTTGTCCTTTCGGGCGGTATTTCGCTAGCCCAAGCGCGCTCGCTGTGTGATAAGTGGTTTGCCCCTATTCCGAGCCCTGAAAAGGGGGAGCGTCATCTTCCGCAAGAGCCCCCGCGCACGGCATACGAGCGTCAAACGGTGGTGCGCGACGTCCCTGCCGATCTGCTCTATATGTCGTTTCCCATGGTGGGGCGGCGCGACAAGGAGTATGTGCTTTATGACTTGCTTTCTGATGTCCTTGGGCTCGGACGTGGGGCACGTCTGAAGACCGAGCTTGTTAGAAAGAAACGCGTGTTCGCTTCGCTTGACGCCTCGGTGGATGGGAGTCTCGACCCTGGTACGCTCTCTATCGTTGGTACGCTCTCGGAAGGGGTCACATTGGAAATGGCGGAAGAGGCGGTTTGGGAGGAGCTCGGTCGCTTGCGCAAGATCCCTTGTGAGGAACTGTGTCGCGTGAGAGGTATCTTTGAGACGGACGCCCTTTATGGCGAATTGCTCTCCTCGCAGCGAGCCGAGCTTTTGGCGCAATATGAGCTTTTGGGCGATGCCCAATGGGTTAACCGACGGGTCGCCGAACGTGAGGCGGTGACCTGCTCAGCGTTGGAGGCGTGTGCCGACGCCACATTCCGCCCCGAGCTCGCGCGGGTGCTTTATTATCAAGCGCAAACGGAGGCATAATCATGACACTAGACAGAACGCAGCCCCCAGCCCTGCATCGGGATCTTGACGTGGAGATCCCCTTTTCTGTGTACGAACGCCACTCGTATGGCACAATCGCCACATTCCCCAATGACACCCTCGAGGTCATTTCCCTGACCTTTATTTTACCCAAGGAGGTCGCCCGAGACACCTCGCTCCTTGATACTGCGGTTGCCGCCATGCTCTTGCGGGGGACACGTAAAAAGAAAGCCGAGGAGTTAGCCATGGCACTTGAGAGTAGCGGA
>CALHZE010000177.1 GCA_938040915.1 uncultured Bacteroidia bacterium
GTTGGCTTTTCGTGAAACCGTTAGAATATATGTAGAATGGATGTATTAGAGATACCCAACACGGCAAAAACCCCTCAGATTAGTTTGAATCCCAATGGGCATTTACTCTTTGCGGGGCGCTCTATACCGGAAAACTCCATCGAGTTTTATCGCTCCACGATGGAATGGCTTGTTGAGTATGCAAGAGAGCCGCAGTCGGTGACTGAGGTTGAGATGCACTTCGAGTATTTCAATACGAGTTCTTCGAAGTGTATACTCGATATCTTTAAGCATCTGGCAAAAATACACGAGCAGCCGGGAAAGGAAGTGAAGGTAAAGTGGTTCTTCTTCCAAGACGACGAAGATATGTTTGAGTCGGGGAATGACTATAGCTCGATCGTCAAAATTCCCTTCGAGTTTATAGCGAGTGAGGAGGACGCTTAACGTGGGGCGTTTGTGTAAGAGTGCTGCGCGAGTGAGGTGATAGCAGCTAGGTTGAGAGAGTTATAGAGAACCAGCTGACCGTGATTGATTTTAAAGACTTACTGCAGCGCACGGCGGCGCTCCCTCAGCTTCCTCAGATACGTAATTTGAGACAGGGTGTGCCTCATTCTGTCTTTCTTCGAGGCGTTGAAGGCTCTTTCCTCCCACTATTAGTGGGAGGGGAGGGTCTTGTTTTTTCGTCCGAGTCTTCGACTTCTCGCTTTAGTCTGCTATTAGCGACAGATTATGATGAGGCGGCGCATCTTTTTACAGACCTCGTTTCTTTTTGTGGGAAAGCTTCGGTCTACTTTTTTCCCTCCTCTTACCGCGGTCGTATTGACCAAGCCAATCGCCTTGCAGAGCGTTCGGTGCAACGAACGGAGAGTCTTTTAGCATTGACAGAGTCGGCGTCAGAGCCTATATTACTGGTCTCTTATCCAGTGGCACTTGCCGAAAAATTGACTCTGCAAGGTTCGGATTTGGGGAATAGTATTACCCTTCGCTGTGGCGACAACCTCGATCAAGACGCTTGGCTTGAGCAGCTCGAGGGGATTGGTTTCACGCAAGAGGAGTTCGTTTACGAACCAGGGCAGTATGCTCGTCGAGGCGCGATAGTCGATCTCTTCTCGTATGCCGATTTTTACCCTTATCGTGTGGACTTCTTAGGGAACAGGGTAGACTCGATTCGTCGCTTTGCGGTGGATACGCAGCGCTCTATTGAAACGTTAAAGGAGGTCAGGATCGTGGGAGCGGTGCAGGATGCGCCGGAAAAACAAGCGCTTTTGCAAACGATCTTTCCCGCCGATGCGCTTGTTTGGACATCGGAGGTCTCCATCCTTTTAGCTGCCTATAAGGAGGCGTATGCGTCGATAGAGGAAGAGATTCGGGAGCGGTTTGCTACGCCGGAAGAATTTGCGTCCCTGTTTACCCAGTTCTCTACGTTGCAGCGTGGAGTGATTCAGCCGCCGAAGGGTGCGGAGTATATCGTCTTTCATACATTGCCACAACCTGTTTTCCGCAAGAACTTTAACGTTATCTCAGAGACCCTCCATCAGGAGGCAGAGGCGGGGCGGTTGTCTTACATTTTGTCAGAGCAAGCGTCACAACTTGAGCGGATATCCTCCATTTTGCAAGACCACCACTTGGTCAGGGGGAAAGACTATGAGTTGGTTCAGACCTCGATACATCAGGGTTTTTTAGCTCCTGAGCTTCAGGCGAACTTTTTGACGGATCACGAGCTCTTTGAACGTCACCATGCTTATCGGCTAACGCGTCAACTCTCGAAACGAGATGCCTTGAGTATGAGTGAGTTACAGCAACTCAAACCGGGTGACTATGTCGTTCATGAGGACTATGGGATTGGTATCTTCGAGGGGCTTATCTCACATCGAAAGGATGGGGTGACTTATGAATTAGTTCGGATCTCTTACCGTGATCGCGATTCCCTCTTGATGAGTGTGCATAGCCTCGACAAGCTCTCTAAATATCGTTCCAGCGATGACACGCCTCCTGTGCTTAATAAGCTCAATTCGGCGGCGTGGGGGCGTCTTAAGGCACGAACTAAGAAACAGGTAAAAGACATTGCGCGAGACTTGATTCAGCTCTATGCGCAGCGGCGTGCTCAAAAGGGTTTTGCTTTTTCGCCAGACACCTATTTGCAGGAGGAGCTCGAGGCTTCTTTTCCTTACGAAGATACGCCTGATCAACTGTCGACTACACTTGCCGTGAAGCGCGATATGGAGCAGAATGTCCCCATGGATCGCCTTATTTGTGCGGACGTGGGTTTTGGTAAGACAGAGATCGCGATTCGGGCTTCCTTTAAGGCAGTAACCGATAACAAGCAGGTTGCTGTTTTGGTGCCTACGACGGTGCTTGCATTGCAGCATTATCAGACGTTTTGTCGTCGTCTTGCGAATTTCCCTTGTCGTGTAGCGATGCTCTCGCGGCTTCAGACGCAAAAGGAGCAAAAAACGATATTGAGTGAGCTCGCGGAAGGGAAAATCGATATCGTGATAGGTACACATGCTTTGTTGCGCGCCACGGTGCAGTTTAAGGATTTAGGGTTGCTAGTGGTTGATGAGGAACAGAAATTTGGGGTTGCGGCTAAGGAACATCTCAAGGCGATGCGTACGCATATTGATACGCTAACTCTGACGGCGACGCCCATTCCTCGTACCCTACAGTTTTCGCTTATGGGAGCGCGAGATATGAGCTTGATTACGACGCCCCCCCCTAATCGATACCCGATAGAAACGGAGGTAATGCCTTTTGATGATGGGCGTATTGCTGCGGCGATCCGTCAGGAGGTGCAACGTGGCGGTCAGGTCTATTTTGTCAACAACCTAGTTCAGAATCTCTCTGTCATTCTTCGTCGTCTTTCTGATTTGTTGCCAGAGGTTCGTTTTGGTGTGGCACACGGACAGATGAAGGGGACGGAGCTTGAGCAGGTGATGCTCGAGTTTATGCGCGGGGATTATGACGTCTTGCTTTGCACCTCGATTGTCGAAGCGGGGTTGGACATCCCCAATGTCAATACGATTTTCATTAACAATGGACAGCGTTTCGGATTGGGGGATCTGCATCAGCTTCGGGGACGTGTGGGGCGGTCTGATCGCAAGGCTTACTGCTATATCCTCACTCCTCCCTCAGAGCTTCTTACCCCAGGGGCGCAGCAGCGTTTGCGCGCCATTGTGGAGTATGCCGATTTGGGGAGTGGGATGAATCTGGCAATGCAGGATTTGAACATCCGCGGGGCGGGGAATCTGCTCGGAGCAGAACAAAGTGGCTTTGTCTTAGATCTGGGTGTAGACACCTATTATCGGATTTTGGATGAGGCGGTCGAAGAGCTTAAGCATGAGGAGTTTGCCGAGCTCTTTTCCTCGCAAGACGAGAAGCCACAGGGGGCATTTGTCTCAGAGTGTGTGGTAGATAGCGACCTCCCGCTTTACCTCCCTAACGAGTATGTGGAGAGCACTGCAGAGCGCATGAATCTGTATCGTGAACTCACGAAGCTTCGTACGCAGGAGGAGGTGGATAAGTTTGCAAGTTCGCTTGTCGACCGTTTTGGCGCGCTTCCTCGCGAAGCGGAGGAATTGTTGCGAGTACCGTTGCTTAAGAGTAAGGCTCAGTCACTGGGGGTGCAGCGCATTCAGTTGTATCGTGGCTTGATGGCGCTACAGTTTGTTACCCCGATCACGTCGCCCTTTTACTCTTCTGATATTTTTGGTCGCATCCTTCGTAAGGTTGCTGTGATGAAAGAGCGGGCGCGGTTAAATCAAGCTGAAAAGATGTTGACGCTTGTGGTGTATCACGTTGATGATATTGCTGGGGCGCAAGAAGTTTTACAATTCTTGGGGAACGCAAGTTAAATGTGTGACGTGCTAACGCTTGATATTGGTAACTCGCGTACGAAGGCTGCTATCTGGCGACAGGGGAGAATCGGGGTAAGTGGCACGTTTGAGGTATTAGAATTTTCCTCGCTTATCGCGTGGGCACGTAATTATCAAATTGACGCGTGTGTGGTCTCTAGTGTCAATGGGCAAACCGATGAGCTTGTCGCAGATTTGGCGCGTCGGTTTCCGACGTTTCACTGTCTTACGCCAGAAAGTCGTGTTCCGTTTGATAAAGGAGACGCTTTTTACCCCACGCTCGGGAGTGATCGTATTGCGGCGATGGTTGGGGCTTTTCACCACACCCCTCGTGGACAGGCGGTTTTGGTGGTGGATGCAGGCACGGCGATTACTTATGATTTTATAGATGCTACTGGGTGTTATCGTGGGGGGCAGATAGCCCCTGGTATTGAGATGCGTCGTCAGGGGTTGCATACGTTTACGAGTCGTTTGCCGTTAGTTAGTATACCGAGTGCGCCGGTATCATTGCTTGCTTCGGGTACGGAGGCTTGTTTACAGGCTGGGATTGTGACGGGTCTGATTGGGGAGATGTCGTATCTTTGTCGGTCACTTCGGGAGCGTTTTGGCGAATTTTCGGTTCTTCTTACGGGCGGGGATGCTTTTTCCTTGTCAAACTTTTATCTTTGTGAAAACTTTGTCATGCCAAATTTGGTCTTGGAGGGTCTCTATGAAGTGCTGGATTGTAATGTTTAGGTCGCTACTTCTGCTCTGTGGTCTTGCTTTTTATGGCGTCGCTGCGAGGGCTCAAGTCTCGAATACCAGCTCTCCGTATTCTCGTTATGGAGTCGGAGATCGAGAGGCTATTGGCTATAGTAAGTCGCTTGCTTTGGGGGGAGTGTCGCTTGCTGTGCGAGATAAAAATATGATGAATGCGGTGAATCCTGCGGCATTTTCTTCGCAGGACTCTATGGCATTCATCCTCGACGTTGCCTTGAGGGGGCGTTATGTGGTTTCTCAGGCGGGGAGTGGTGATTCGCATACGGAGAGTGCGGCTAATGTGCACCACGTGGGGATGCAGTTTCCTGTCGGAAGGTATTTTGGTGTAGGAATGGGTTTTCAGCCCTTTACACAGATGGGGTATGATGTTACGCGCTATGAGACAGACCCGACGCTCTTGAGCCAGATAGGTAACATCCGTTATCATCACCACGGCAATGGTGGGGTAAATGAGGCGTTTTTGGGGTTGGCTTTTAAGCCTTTTTCGGGAGTCTCTATTGGCGTCAAGGGGCGTTTCTTGTTTGGTTCGCTGAACTATGCGCAGGATATGTATGTCCCCAATCACCCAGTTTATGCGGATGTTAGGTTTGACGATCGTGTTGTCTTGCGAGGGTATGGGCTTACGGCTGGGGTGCAGGTGACGATCCCATTTTCAGAGCAAGAGCGTCTTTGTCTTGGGGCGATCGTAGAGTCTACACCTACCTTGAATGCGGAGCATCGTAAGGAAGTTTCGCAGATCTATCTTAATAACACCTTTCAAGTGGCGTACAATTATCTCTCTCGGACGGAGTCGCTGAGCTATCCACTCCGTTACGGTGGAGGAGTTTTTTACGAAGGGCGTAATTTGAGTTATGGGGCAGACGTTACCCTTCAAGATTGGTCGTCGTTTCGTTATCGGAACATGGCGCAAAAGTATGGTGGTGCTTATTCGGTGAATGCAGGTTTGCAGTGGATACCCAATCCGACGGACTTACGCTACTATCTCAAGCGGGTGCAGTACCGTTTTGGGGCTTATTACTCTCAACTTCCGATGCTTGTGAATGGGCAGTCAATACGCGATGTCGGCGTGACGGTCGGTTTTGGTTTTCCGTATAAGTATTTTACTTCGATCTTTCATACAGCCTTTCGGCTTGGGATGCGGGGTAGTACGTCGCACGGTTTGGTTCGCGAGTTGTATGGCGAGCTCGTGCTGGGCGTATCGCTTAATGATGTCTGGTTTGTGAAACGAAAATATCAATAGCAAAAGATCCTAAACAGAGTAGCAATGTCTAGAATAATCTTTTCTCGGTGTCTCTTAACCTCACTCGTCTTGGTGCTTGTCGCTGCTAGTTTGTATGCTCAGGTCAAGAACCCACAGTTTGACAATCCGAAGTATGGGCCTGACCCAGCTACGCGTGAGGAGTGTCTAAAGAACACTTCGTTCTATTCGGAATATTACAAGCAGAAGAATTACAAGGATGCGGCGCAAGGCTGGTCTATTGCTTACACGATCTGTCCGAAGTCTTCGGAGAACCTCTACATCCGAGGTATTACGATGCTTAAGGCTTCTATTGCAGAAACCGCAGATCCGGAGTCTCGCAAGAAGCTGGTTGATAGTTTGATGTCGGTTTATGACAAGCGCATCCAATATTTCAAGAAGGAGGGGGCAAATCTTGCGAATAAGGGTTTGGATCTTTTCTCTTTGAGTCCGGAGCGCTCGGCAGAAATATACGATATTCTTAACCATTCGGATCAGATTCAGCAAGAACAAACTGAGCCACAGGTTTATCTTATTATGATGCAGACGACGAAGGATCTGTATGCTAATCAGAAGCTTCCCGCTGATTCTGTGATAGCAGTTTACTCTCGTCTTTCAGACAAGTTTGCTAAGAAAATAGCGGCAAACCCGAGTGATGAGAAGTTAAAGCCCATGTCAGAGAATCTTGATGCACTCTTTACGAGTGCCGGTGTGGCGAACTGTGAGAACCTGATATCTATTTACACGCCGAAGTTTGACGCAAACCCGAATGACTTGGAGCAGGCTCGAGCTATTTACAACCAACTAGCCGCGCTTCGTTGTAATGATTCTGAGCTTTATATGAAAGTTGCGCTAGCTCTTTTCAATGCAGAGCCGAACGCAACCCTTGGGCTTGAAATTGCACGTATCTATATGGCGCAGCGTAAGAATTCGGAGGCAGATGATATTTTTAAGCGTGCTATAGCCGCAGAACAAGATCCTGAAAAGCGTTCGAATATGTTGGTGGAACATGCAAGTTTTGTTGGGAACGTTATGGGGGACATGGTGCGTGCGCGTGCGTTGGCTAATGAGGCGCTCTCTCTGAATGCGGCGCAAGGTTATGCTTATTTTGTGATCGGGCAACTTTATGCTTCGACGAAGAATTGTGGTTCTAGCAAGATCGATAACGCCTCGGTATTTTGGGCTGCGGTGGATAAGTTTAATCAAGCCAAGAGTATTGATGCGAACTTGACGGGGGATTGCAATAAGCAGATCTCGTTCTATTCGCAGTATTTTCCTTCGACCGAGGAAATTTTCTTCCAAGATCTCGAGGTCGGTAAGTCTTTCAACGTTCCGTGTTGGATCAATGAGCGTACGACGATCCGAGCAAAGAACTAAGCTGGAATTGTGTGATTTGTCTAACCTTCACCGACTGGGACGAGAATCCCAGTTCGGCGGAGGTCTTTTCTTACTGATGCTCTTTTTCACCTTTCTTCTTTTTGTGGGCTGTTCTAATACAGCAGAGGAGATAAGAGATTACTCTCGTCGTGGCTCAGAGCCGATGCTGGAAGCTGATGAAATAGACCTTCGGATTACGGAGCAGGGAGATATCGTGGTAAGAGTGCAAGCGCCAGTAATGCGCTCGTTTGACTCTGATGAAAAGAAGTATGACGAATTTGAGCAGGGAATTCGGGTACAGTCTTATGATGCAGAGGGGGGGGCGGGGGCGAGTATTTCTGCGTCGTATGCGATCTATCAGCGGCAAGAGAAGCTTTGGGAAGCGCGCCAACATGTTGTTGCGGTGAACGAAAAGGGCGACTCAATCCAAACGGAACAGATTTTTTGGGACGAGAATAAGGGGCGTGTTTACACGAATGCGAATGTGCGTATTCGGACGGCTTCTGCCGTTCTTTTTGGAAAGGGTTTAGAGAGTGATGATCGTTTCATCGATTGGGAAATTAAGGAACCTACTGGGGTGATTGCCGTTCCAGATGAGCGATCGCAGGTTGGAGGTATGACGTTACAAAAAGCAGAGCTATGAGGTATTTTCATATTGTTATGGAGATTTTGTGGGTGCTTCTTGCCCTATTGTGTCTCTATTTGGGGATCATGCGTTGGGATGTTCCAGGGCATTATTCCCTTATATTTTTTATCATGTCTGGCGTTGCATTCTTGATGGCGTTTTTTAGAAATTATACACGCCGAAAGCGAGAACAGCGTGCACGCAGGGCATCGAGATAGCTCTTTCGTGTTTCTGTCTTACTAAACCTATTGGTCGTTTTGTCGGTCTATTGGCTGTTTGCTCTTTCCTTGCTTTTCTCTGCCCTTTTTTCTGGTACGGAGATTGCTTTCTTGACAGCAAATCGGTTGCGGTTGGAATTGGACAAGAAGCAGAACCCACTCTTGGCGCGGCTTCTTTCGATCTATATGTCGCGTCCCGCGCTTTTTATCGCTTCTATTTTGGTAGGAAATAATGTAGCGCTTGTCCTCTATGGTTTGGCTGTAGCGGATATATTGAATCCTTACCTCGGGGTTTATTTTTCAGACCCGTGGCTTTTACTTTTGATACAAACGCTGTTGAGTACGATCCTTTTGTTGATCTTTGCCGAGTTTCTTCCCAAGGCTATTGGTCGGATTCATGCTAATGCGTTGCTCAAAATATTGGCGTTCCCTATTTTCCTGTTCTACATTCTTTTTTACCCGTTGAGCAAATTGATGACGCTCTTGTCTGGTCATTTGGTACGTCTTTTCACGAAACGGAATTTGCTCACAGCGCCGCAGCCTACGATATTTGGTCGTAATGATTTGAATGTTTTGATAGAAGAGGCGGCGCAGCAGTCGGAGGAAGAAGACGAACATGATTCAGACTCTTCGCGAAATGCCCTCCGTTTGATGCGCAATGCGCTAGAGTTTAGTGAGGCGCGCGTGAGGGACTGTTATGTGCCTCGCCCAGATATTGTGGCTATTGATGTGAACGATTCGCTTGAGGAGTTGCGTGCTCTTTTTATCTCCTCAAACTTTTCGCGTATTCCCGTTTATGAAGATACGGTGGATAACATCATTGGCTATGTTAACGCGAAGTCGCTGTTTCGTCATCCGGAGTCTATTAGACAGAGTCTTATCTCGTTGCGCTTTATTCCCGAAACGATGAGTGCGAGTTTGCTCCTTTCAGATTTTATCCATACGTCATCTTCTATGGCTATTGTGGTGGATGAGTTTGGTGGTACGGCAGGTCTTGTCACGCTAGAGGACTTGGTGGAAGAAATTTTTGGAGAGATCAACGACGAACACGACCGTCTTGACATTCAGATGTCGGAGGTGCGCGAGGGGGTGTATCATCTTTCTGGTCGGGCTGAGGTTGAGGAAGTAAATGAGCGATTCGGGTTAAAGATTCCAGAATCAGATGATTATGATACCGTTGCAGGGTACATCCTTTCTCATCACCCGAGTATACCAGTTGAAGGTGCGACGTGTATGATTGATGACTACACGTTTCGCATTCTTAAAGCTGAGGGGAGTCGAATTATATTGGTAGAGCTTACGCTTTAGTGTAGCGGTTTCGTCTCGTTTTCCCGTTGTTCGTTTATCTCATTTATTAACTACCTTTGTTGGAGTTTATACGTACGAAGAGTTATGGATAGTGCAATCTCTCCTACGAAGACGGTGGAGGAGCTGCTCTCGAGCGATCTTTCTTATGCTCAGGCTGTTGAGCAATTGGAGGTCATCGGGCGAGAGCTCTCTTCTGGTGCAGTTGCGTTAGAGGAGTTGGAGGCTAAAGTCACAGAGATGGATCTTCTTCTCCGTTTTTGTGTGAAGAAAATAGGATTGGTGCAGGGTCGTGTGGGGACGGTTGTTGAGAGTTGGAAGACTCTATTGGACGAATTGAATGAATAGACTAAGTTATCAGACGATTGACCGGCTTACCGGTTGGGTGGTGTTTGTGATAGCCACTCTGGTTTATCTGTTAACCTTGGAGCCTACGGCTAGTTTTTGGGATTGTGGTGAGTTCATAGCCTGTGGTTACAAATTGATGGTGGGACATCCCCCAGGAGCTCCGTTTTTTATGCTCTTGGTGCGCCTTTTCTCTCTTTTTGCACCAGATGTGGAACATGTGGGGGTGTTGGCGAATGCGATGTCAGCGTTTGCTAGTGGTGCGACTATTATGTTCCTTTATTGGACGATTGCGCATTTTGCGCGTCGTCTCATTTTGCAAAAAGAGGAGCGAGAGCTCTCGGTTTGGGAGAAGGTTTCGGTGGTAGGGGCATCGCTTATTGGGGCTCTTTGTTATACGTTTAGTGATACCTTCTGGTTTTCTGCGGTAGAGGGGGAGGTTTATGCGCTTTCGTCTCTTTTTACCGCGGTGGTCTTTTGGGCAATCTTAAAGTGGGAGTCTGAGGCATTACAGCCGCGCGCGGATCGTTGGATCGTGCTTATTGCTTACTTGATGGGACTCTCTATCGGGGTTCATTTGCTAAACCTTTTGGCGATTCCGGCTATCTGTTTGGTTTACTATTTCCGGAAGTATCAATTCTCATGGTTGGGGTTGTTAAAGTGCCTCGTTTTGAGTGGCGTGTTGTTGCTTGCGGTGCTTTATGGGGTAATCCAAGGGCTTATTGTTATAGCCTCTTCTTTTGAGCTTCTTTTTGTGAATGCTTTTGGGTTACCGTTTATGTCGGGGGCGATCTTTTTTTTCTTGCTCCTCGCCGGTGGACTTGTGTTTGGAGTATTGCTTTCCCATAGGCGTCGTGCGTACACGGCACACCTTCTCTTTGTGTGCTTTGCGATGCTGTTATTGGGTTACTCGAGTTATACCCTAATCGTGGTTCGTTCTCTTGCCAACCCGACACTTGATCAGAATGGGGTGGACAATATGTTTGCCCTCAAGTCATACCTTAATCGCGAGCAGTATGGCGACAGACCGCTTATAACGGGACCTTATTACAATGCGCCAGTAGAGGATTATGTTGATGGGAGTGAGGTGTATGCACCTCGTGGAGACCGCTATGAGGTGGTAACCAAGCGTACGGAGTCCGTATATGACCGGCGTTTTGAGACGATATTTCCACGAATGTGGAGTCATGACCCCGTGCATGTTAAGGGCTATCGGTCGTGGGTTGATATTAAGGGAACGCCCATCGCTGTGCGTGATCATCAGGGGCGTGAACAGGTGGTTATGAAGCCGACTTTTGGAGAAAACCTTCTCTTCTTCTTCAATTACCAACTGGGGCATATGTATTGGCGCTATTTTATGTGGAATTTTAGTGGGCGTCAAAATGACTTCCAAGGCTATGGACACGATATATTCCGTGGTAACTGGATTACGGGAATCCCGTTTCTTGATGAAGCTCGTCTCGGACCTCAGGATCAGATACCAGCTCCTTACAAGGATAATTGGGCGCACAATCGGTATTTCCTTTTACCGCTTTTCTTGGGAGTGTTTGGACTCTTTTCTCAGTTTAGCAAAGACACGAAAAATTGGGGCGTTGTGCTTACGCTTTTTGTATTGACAGGGATCGCGATTGTAGTTTATCTTAACCAGAAGCCCTTTGAGCCTCGAGAACGCGACTATTCGTTCGCTGCAAGTTTTTATGCCTTTGCTATTTGGGTGGGAATTGGGGTGGTGCCATTGGCGCGTGTCCTTTCGGGTTTCTTAAAGGAACGCGTGGGGACAAGTTTGGCGATAGTCCTTTCTTTCCTCGGTGTGCCGCTTTTAATGGGGATACAGAACTGGGACGATCATGACCGTTCGCATCGTTATGTCTCTGTGGAGTTTGGGCGTAACCTGTTGCGCTCGGTCTCTCCCCACGGTATCCTCTTTACTTACGCCGACAATGATACGTTCCCGTTGTGGTATGCGCAGGAGGTTGAGGGATTCCGCTCGGATGCACGCGTGTGTAACCTGACATATCTTAGCGGCGACTGGTATATTGATGAGATGAGCCGGAAGGCTTATGACGCAGAAGGGTTGCCTTTTGGGCTCAAGAGAGAGGAGTATCTTGAGGGAAAGAATGATGTTGTCTTGGTGCAAGATCGCCTTTCCACGCCGGTGAGTTTAGAGGCTGCATTGCAGTTGGTGGTAAGCACTGACCCGCGAACTAAGATCCAGTCTCCTTATGCAGGGGTTGACCAGTTGTCCTTTTTCCCATCCTCGAAGCTTTGGCTTAAGACAGATTCTACGGCGTTGGCTGGGTATGTAAGTCCGCATTTCCTACCTTATCTTTACGACACGGTTTACCTCGAACCTGGTAGTTCGTTGATTTATAAGAATGGTTTGGCTGTTTATGCGCTTCTTGCCAATAATCATTGGAAGCGAGGTCTTTTCTATTCGCCGATGCTTCCTAAAGAAATGTATTGGGGTTTAGATAAGTTCTTTGTCAAGGAGGGGATAGTCTCGGGGGTTGAACCCGTGCGTCAAGATTCGGTGATGCGCGAAATGGTGGATACAGCTAAGATGTACCGCAACTTGATGAATGAGTATAACTTCCGTAGTATTGCCGACGAACGGGTCTATTTGGATGAGACTTGTAAGCGGATGATAGAGTATTACGTGGATGCCTTTGTTGCAGCAGCTGACAGTTTTAATGCGCTCGGCAATAAGGAGCGTGCCGAAGAAATTGTGGATCGCTGTTTTGACGTGTTGCCCACTTCGCGTGTGGGTTGGTCGTATAAATGGATACCGCTGATTGAGGCTTACTATTATGCGGGAGCTACTGCTAAGGGTGACGCGAAGCTTTTGGAGTATGCGCAACAGTGTCTATCTGTGTTGCGCTTTACGAGGAAGCTTGCGCCAAAGCCTTACCAAAATAGTGAGAGTGAAGTTTCTATGAATTCAGCTATTTTGCAGGAGTTGATAAGAATAGCGCAGCACTTAGGTAGTCAGGAGCTCCGTCGGACACTGGAGGCGGAACTCGGTGGAGTCTTGAATAGTTAGTTATGATAAATTTGAGTCCGCCGCGGGCGTTGTCACGTTTCTTTTCTACGATTACGTGGTTTGTGCCAAACGAGCCGAGGACGCTTTATCTCACGTTTGATGATGGACCGATGCTTGGCGTTACCGATTGGGTGCTCGACACATTGGCTCAGTATGGTGCTAAGGCGACGTTCTTTTGTCTGGGAAGAAATGCAGAACGCTATACAGACCTCTTAGAGCGGATACGGCGTGAGGGGCATGCTGTAGGAAATCACACATACAGCCATTTGCGAGGTTATAATGTTTCGGCAAGGGATTATTTGTGGGATGTGCGCATCGCTAATGATATTTTGCATAGTTCGCTTTTTCGTCCTCCGTATGCCCGTTTTACTCCGGCTCAGTTGAAGGCGTTGCGTCCGTATTTTAATGTAGTGCTATGGTCGGTCTTAAGTATGGATTATAGCAAATGGGTGACTCCACAGCGTTGTGCAAGTATTGTTTTGAATAGTTGTCGCGGCGGGGATGTTGTAGTTTTTCACGACTCCTATAAAGCGGAGCGCAATCTGCGTTTTGCTCTTCCTCTTTGTTTGGAATATTTTTCAGCTATGGGATATCAATTTGCTCCCTTGCGTAGTGGTTTATGTGTACCGTTGGAGTCCAAGTCTATACAAAAGGGGACGAGTGCAGAGGAAGGAGAGGGAGTACTTTTGCCGGAATGGATATCTCGGCGTTAGAGACGATCTTGTAGGCAATGGTGGTAAATCAGAGCGGAAAAGGGGGGAAGTTTATGAAACGGATGCGAAGCGAGTATCGCCTCGCCATCTCGAACGCTGAAACTTTTCAAGAGAAATGGGGGATTCGTCTCACTAAATTGAATCTATTGGTTGCGCTAGGAGTTCTGTTTTTGCTCATTCTTGTGCTTAATTGGGTTATTATCTCTTTTACGCCGATTCGTGAGTTTTTGCCAGGAATGGGAA
>CALHZE010000178.1 GCA_938040915.1 uncultured Bacteroidia bacterium
TCGTAATAACGTCCCTATCAAACTCTCGGTACAGGCGTTCCTGCACGATCTCTAAATGCAAGAGCCCCAAAAAACCGCACCGAAAACCAAAGCCTAAAGCAAGAGAACTTTCTGGCTCATATGTAAGCGAGGCATCGTTAAGCTTCAGTTTTTCAAGGGAAGAGCGAAGATCATCATACTCGTCGGTAGAGACGGGGTAGACCCCAGCAAAGACCATCGGTTTGACATCTTCAAATCCGGCAATAGCCTCGGCACACGGACGCTCCACGTGGGTAATAGTGTCGCCCACACGCACCTCACTCGAGTTCTTAATCCCAGAGATGATATAGCCGACATTACCTGCCTCAATCTCTTTCTCTGGCGACAACTCCAGACGCAACGCACCGATTTCGTCGGCTTCATACTGCTGTCCCGAGTTTACAAATTTCACTTTATCGCCCGTACGTAACGTCCCGTTATAAACACGGAAGTAGGCAATTATACCCCTGAAGGAATTAAAAACCGAGTCAAATACCAAAGCTTGAAGTGGTGCACTCGGGTCACCCTTCGGCGGCGGGATTCGCTGCAAGATGGCGTGTAAGACCTCCTCGACCCCTGACCCTGTCTTAGCGCTCACGGCTAAGATTTCCTCCTTATCACACCCCAACAAGTCGACGATCTGGTCAGAGACTTCGTCTACCTTGGCAGAGTCCATATCGATCTTGTTAAGGACAGGGATAATCGTCAGGTCGTGCTCCAGCGCCAAATAGAGATTTGAGATAGTCTGTGCCTGAATCCCTTGCGTCGCATCTACCACAAGGAGCGCGCCTTCACACGAAGCGATCGCGCGACTCACTTCGTAAGAAAAGTCTACATGCCCTGGCGTATCAATCAAGTTGAGAAGATAGCTACGCCCTTCGAACTGATAATCCATACGAATGGCGTGACTCTTGATCGTAATCCCCTTCTCTCGCTCAAGCTCCATATCATCGAGCACCTGCGCCTGTCGATTACGCTCATTGACAGCATTCGTAAGATCGATCATCCGATCGGCAAGCGTACTCTTGCCGTGATCTATATGCGCTATGATACAAAAGTTTCGAATGTTATCCATCGACAGTGTAGGGAAGTTCTAAGTTTGTACTAGGTAGTAAATAGATTGGCAAGAAAGAAGAAGAGGTAACCTAAGAATATCAAAAGGAAAAAAGCCCCCAACCACTTGAGTGCGGCAAGGAGCTCTCCTCTACGACCCCCTTGCTTCTTTTGAAAGGGCTGTTCCTCCGAAGACATGATGCGCCGCAACTACCTTGACTTTCTTGCCAGAAGCCGCACAGCCGCCTCTATAATAGATTTCGCATTAAGGTGATACTCATCCATCAACTGCATAGGCAAGCCACTTTGCCCAAACGCGTCATCCACCCCAATGGTTTCCATCGGAACGGGGAAAGTGGTCGCAAGAACGCGCGCAACCGCCTCCCCAAGCCCTCCATTAAGCAGATGTTCTTCTGCGGTGAGAATACCCCCTGTTTCACGCGCTGCGGCTAAAATAGCCTCGACGTCTAATGGTTTGACCGTATGCATATTCAATACCCGCGCCTCGATCCCCTGCTCATGCAACGCCTGAGCAGCTTCCAACGCCGCCCAAACGAGGTGACCATTGGCGATAAGCGTAAGGTCTTTGCCCTCTGAAAGACACTGTGCCTTGCCGACTTCGAAAGGCATTTCCTGCGGGATGAAAATCGGAACCACCGGACGCCCAAAACGAAGATAGACAGGTCCCTCTACAGATGCTGCTGCGAGCGTCGCCTGAATTGTCTGCTGATAGTCACACGGGACAAGAACCGTCATATTCGGCAACATACGCATCATACCCACATCCTCAAGGGTTTGGTGGGTAGCGCCATCCTCGCCCAAAGTTAGACCGGCGTGTGAAGCCGCAATTTTAACATTCTTGTTAGAGTAAGCCACCACCTGACGAATCTGATCATAGACTCTACCGGTAGCAAAAGCGGCAAATGACCCAGCAAAAGGAATATAACCTGCTGTCGCCAAACCTGCCGCCACACCTATCATATTAGCCTCCGCAATGCCACACTCGATGTAACGCTCAGGATACCCCTTGATAAAAGCGTCCATCTTAAGCGACCCTTTCAGGTCGGCACACAACGCCACCACCCTCGGGTTCGAGCGCCC